>JAEWVL010000148.1 GCA_023396665.1 Spirochaetota bacterium | reverse complement strand
GTATTGATGACCATCGTCGTTTTCATGAGGCCGGAGATGGCGATAATGAGCAAGATAGAGATGACGCAATAGCCTCTGGTCAAATTCATGTGAATTCCCCATAATCGTGAATTACGGCACAGCTGTTCACCCAGTCTCTTGCCGATACGCGGTCTGTGTCAAGTAAACAATGGATATGCTTGCAGGTAATTAGCTGTATCCCATACGGTGATACTTTTAATGCTGTTTCCCGATTTTTTGCCCGCCAGTTGTCTGAAAAACGGGTGACTGCATGCCCCTGACGAAACGGAGCTAACGAAGCGCTAGCAACAGGAATATTTGTTCGCGGATGGAAAAATAATTTGACATATATCAGGATATCTTGATATTGTTAAATAAATTATATGACACAGGTTGAAGCCGGGGCGGTGTTTTCCGACCACGGACGGGTATAGCGATATGATTATCGGACAGGAAAAGAGTCTGCAGCCTTTTTTGAAGGCGCTTGCCGATCCGACCAGAGAGCGGATTGTTCTTCTGTTACGCAATTACGAACTCTCGGTGAACGAAATATGCAACGTTCTCGGGATGGGGCAGTCGCGTGTCTCGCGGCATCTTAAAATACTGCTTGATGCGGATGTACTGGATTGCCGTCGCGAAGGCCTGAGCGCGTACTATTCGCTTGTATCCGGCGGCAGAGGTTTGCAATGCCTTACAGCTCTATTCCCCTTTATGTATCAGGAAAGCATTGAAGCTGACCGCCGTCGGGCCGAAGCCATGCTTGTGCAGCGTGGTGAACGCACACGTGAATTTTTCAACGACATCGCCCCGAGATGGGACGACCTGAAAAAAAAGATATTCGGTGATTTTGACAGCAATGCATTCATTGCTGATCTGCTTCACGATATCGATTGCAAGACTATTGTCGATCTCGGCTGCGGCACCGGTGATCTGATCAATACAATTATAGAACGGAATCTTTTTTCCGGTGATATTATCGGCGTCGACAATTCGCCCGCAATGATAGAGCTCGCATCACGACGTTTCAGTGAATCACGAAAAAAACCTGAGCTCAGAATCGGTTCCATAGAGCATCTGCCTTTGCGGGACAACGAGGCGGATTGTGCGCTGCTCAACTGTGTTCTGCACCACAGTCCGAATCCAAGAGAGACGCTTTGTGAGATAAACAGGGCGCTTAAACCCGGCACCACGCTGGTACTCGTCGATTTTGACCGGCACGATATGGCCGGTTTTTCAAAAGATTACGGCGATCTTTGGCTCGGCTTTGATAAGAAGTCACTTTGCAGATGGCTTCATGCGGGGGGATTCGAAGTCAGGCGCTATGATGCCGTCTCAATCGGCAGCAATATGGCGCTTCACATATTATTATCAGAAAAAATGAGAGGTTTACATGGTATCGAAGCTACAGCTTGATCTTCCCTACAAGGTGCGGGACATTGAAGAGGCGCAGCTTGGCATCAAAGAGATGAAGCTTTCGGAAAACGAAATGCCGGGGCTTATGGCGGCGCGTGAGAAATACGGAAAGGACAAGCCTTTCAAGGGTTTGAAGATTACCGGCAGTCTTCATATGACAATCCAGACGGCGATGCTCATCGAGACGCTCGCTGAGCTAGGGGCGGATATCCGCTGGGCAAGCTGCAATATTTTTTCGACGCAGGATCATGCCGCCGCAGCGGTGGCCAAACGCGGTCTGGCGAAGGTTTTCGCGTGGAAAGGAGAGAGCCTTGAAGAGTACTGGTGGTGTACCGAGATGGCATTGACCTGGCCTGACGGTTCCGGTCCCGATCTGATCGTCGATGACGGCGGTGATGCAACGCTCATGATTCACAAGGGCTGCGAGATCGAAAAAAATCCGAAACTGCTCGATGAGAAGCATGATAACAAAGAGTTTCAGATCATCATGGATCGTCTGAAAGCGGCGTACGAAGAGAACCCGACGAAGTGGCAGAGTTTTGCTGCGAAGATCAAAGGCGTTTCAGAAGAGACGACTACCGGTGTACACCGACTGTATCAGCTGGCCGAAAAAAACGAGCTGTTGTTTCCCGCTGTGAATGTGAACGATGCGGTTACCAAATCGAAATTTGACAATCTTTACGGATGTCGTGAATCGCTGATTGACGGCATAAAACGCGCGACCGACATCATGATTGCCGGCAAATACTGCATCGTTTGCGGTTACGGTGATGTGGGTAAGGGCTGTGCGCAGGCTTTTCGCGGCATGGGAGCTCGGGTTGCCGTCACAGAGATAGATCCGATCTGCGCCCTTCAGGCTTCAATGGAGGGATTCGAGGTCGTCACGATGGAAGAAGCCGCCTCGCAGGGAGATATCTTCGTCACCACCACCGGTTGTTGTGATGTCATCACCGGCGATCATATGGAGAAGATGAAAAACGAGGCGATCGTCTGCAACATCGGTCACTTTGATCATGAGATCGATATGCATTATCTTGAAACGACAAAGGGCTGTGTTTGCGAGAATATCAAGCCGCAGGTCGACAAATGGACGCTCAAGTCGGGAAGATCGATCATCATTCTGGCTGAAGGCCGTCTGGTTAATCTCGGCTGTGCGACAGGGCATCCCTCATTCGTCATGTCCAATTCGTTTACCAATCAGGTGCTTGCGCAAATCATGCTCTCGAAGGGAGGGCTGCAGAAGCAGGTCTATACGCTTCCGAAACATCTTGATGAAGAGGTGGCGCGCCTGCACCTTTCACGTGTCAATGCGAAACTCACATCGCTGACAAAGAAACAGGCCGAATATCTCGGTATTAAGGTCGAAGGCCCCTTCAAGCCAGACCATTACCGTTATTGACGCTACTACATGAGAATTGATACGGATTCTTATCAATTCTCATGGCTTTGCACTTGTGTCGGTCATGACTAATCAGTCATGCCGATTTGCGGAATAAAGATACTTTACGGAGTAATTGCAATGAGCAAAATATTACACAATCACGTTTTTACTTCAGAATCGGTCAGCGAAGGGCATCCCGACAAGGTATGCGACCAGATATCCGACGCGATTCTCGATGCCTGCCTTGCGCAGGATCGTAAAAGCCGTGTCGCCTGCGAGACGGGTGTCACGACAAATTTTGTCGTCAACATGGGTGAGATCACCTGCGGCGGATGGGAAAACATCGATCCCGAAAAGATAGCGCGCCAGGTGGTGCGGGAGATCGGCTATAATCGCGAAGAGTTGCTCTTCTGTGCCGATACCTTTGAATATCTCTGCCACATACATCCGCAGTCTGTTGACATATCTCAGGGCGTTACCGAGGGCGAAGGCCTGTTCAAGGAACAGGGCGCCGGTGACCAGGGTATGATGTTCGGATATGCATCGGACGCTACGGCGCAGTTGATGCCGGCGCCGATCATGTTTTCCCACATGCTGCTCGACGAGCTGCAAAAGTTGCGCAAAAAAGGAACGATTGCCTATCTGCGACCGGATTCGAAATCACAGGTGTCGATACTTCATGTTGACGGAAAACCCAGGGAGATCACGAACGTCGTTATTTCGCATCAGACCGATGATGTTTCACTTGAAACCATTCGCAAGGACATGATCGAGGTGATACAGCAGGTGCTTGGTTCTACTGGTCTTCTGACTGACAGGACCGAGTACTATATAAATCCCACCGGTAAATTTGTCATAGGCGGACCGCACGGCGATGCGGGAGTGACGGGAAGAAAGATCATCGTCGACACCTACGGCGGTGTCGGTTGTCATGGCGGCGGTGCCTTTTCGGGTAAGGATCCTTCGAAAGTGGATCGATCGGCGGCCTACTACGCGCGATACGTTGCCAAGAACATAGTCGCCGCCGGTCTTGCCGGGAAATGCGAGGTGCAGGTGTCCTATGCTATCGGGGTGGCGAAGCCGCTCAGTGTCAATGTCGACACCTTCGGCACAAACAAAGTGGATGAAAACAGAATCCAGAAAATGCTCGATTCCGAAGATATTTTCAATTTCAGACCCGCCGAAATCATCAAGCAACTGGATCTTCTTAATCCGAAGGGTTGGAACTATCGTGACACCGCGGCTTACGGACATTTCGGTCGGGATAAATTCTCGTGGGAAAAAACCGACAAAATTGCCGTATTGCGGGACTATTTCAAGCATTAATCCCTTTTGTAACACAATGGGTTCATGAAATAACAGAAATCTCCTGTGCTGATTTCAAGGCTGTTCCCGCAAGGAACGGCCTTCTTTATTTGGCAGTTTGCCGAAACGACACTGCTTAAGTCCATGTTGGACTTAAGCGGGAGACTGTTAGTACCAGAGTAATGGTAAAGGGCGTGTTTTTTTTGTTGCCGAATAAGAAGATCATATTGATAACGTGAAAGCCTTACACTAACTGACAAATATCCATAAAGAAGGAATTAATCGCCATGAACTACGACAGAAAAGTATTTCCCCTGATATTAATTGTTTTATCATTTACAGGAATTGCTCTCTGTTTCTTTTTGCAGTTGAATCGTATCGTTCCTGCGCAAATACTGACTGCGCTGCACTGCAGTCCCGGGACCTGCTCTCCGTTTATCAATACGCCCTATGCGAGAACCTTCGGTATTTCCTTTATTTCGGTTCAGCTCTTCTTCTTTCTGTGGATATTTCTTTCGTATTTTCTCTTCTCCGAATCAGGCAGTCAGTACAGATCCGCTTTCAGAATGATACTCCCTTTTATCGCTGTTGCGGCCTTCGTTCATATCACGGTTTATGTCGCCGCCATGCTGCGTCTGCAAGTGTGTCCCTATACCCTGGCAATAGCGCTAATCGATATCCTGATTCTCATTTTTGCAGTTTTTTCGGTGCTTCGTTCGAGCGGTTCCTTCGTGGCACTTCTCGCCCGTTACAGTGACGGACAGAAACACCTGTTTATTTCCGATGACCGGCGTTTCTCGTTCGGTACCTTTGTTTACTTCTCTGCGGTTCTTTTTCTTTTTATCGTATCGTTTTCGCTGTTTATCGATCTGCGATTTAATGCGCCGATGGCTTCAGGTGATGATACAAATGAGAGAAAGACTTTGCTCGAACGCTATCTTGATACGCCGAGAGAAAGAATTCAGTTTCCTGAAAGTTCAATGATTGCGGGAGCTGCGGATGCGCCGATGACTATCGATGTATTTACCGACCCCATGTGCGGGGCCTGTGAGGCTTTTCATAAAAACCATACGAAAATTCTGGAGAAATATAAAGACCGTGTGCGAATACGTTTCTTTTATCATCCTCTTGATCCCGAGTGTAACAGCTCGGTGAGTTCCGCGTTACATCCGGGAGCCTGTCTTGTTACCGAAATATTTTATGCAGCTGCTCAAACGGGAGTGTATGAGAAAACAGTCGCCGCATATTATGACAGAAAGAAGACGGTCAGACAGCTGATCGCCACAGGCCAGAAAATCGATTCGCTTATCGATGCGATCGTCGATGATGCGGATGACGCGAAAAGAATGAAAGATGCCGTTTTGTCAAAGAAGGCGCACGCCGAGCTGGCGGCACATATGGAAAGCGGGTTAACGATAGATATCAGAGCCACTCCGACGCTGTTCATCGATGAAAGGCGTATTGAGGGGGCGCCATCGCTTGATTCATTGTCGAAGATTCTCGATCATGTTATGAAAGAGAAAGGGATCAAATAGCGGTTGCCGCCGTTTTTAATCATGAAAACGGCGGGCAAATCATTTCTTTAAAAGCAGAGTCATTCCGTCACCGAGCGGGAGCATGCAAATCTCCATGTCCATGTCTTCGTACAGCATCCGGTTAAAGCTTTTCATTTCGTTAGCGGCCAGATCGTCGGTCTGCGCCGCAGTGACACTGCCGCGCCAAAGGGTGTTGTCGACGATAATCATCCCCCCGCGTCTAACAAGCCGTTTTGCAAAGACGTAGTAGTTGCGGTAGTTTTTTTTATCGGCATCGATAAAGACGAGATCGAAACTACAGTCCGCGCCTTCATCTACAAGAGCCTGAAGCAGTTCACAGCCCTCACCGATGCGAAGATCGATTTTGTCTGAAACGCCGGCCTCATCCCAGAAGCGTTTTGCCCGTGACGTCCAGTCGATGGACTTGTCTATTGCGATGAGTTTGCCGTCCGGCGGCAGAACCTGTGCGACGGCCATGGCGCTGTAACCGGTAAACACGCCGATTTCGAGTGTGCGTGCGGCCCCGATCAGTCTCGCAACAAACGCGAGAAACTGGCCCTGTTCCGGGGTGATCTGCATTTTCGCGCAGGGGTGATTCGATGTTTTCTCTCTGACCATGGCAAGCTGTTCGTTTTCGCGAACACCCTGTTCACGGATATAGGCGGTAATCGCCTTCGATACGAAGACACTTTTTTTTGGACTAAGGCCTGTCGCTTTATTTCCTTTCACGTGCGAACGATATCCTTCCGCTTCGTATCATGTCCTTGATGCCGTAAGAGCTGATGATGTCGATAAAATTATCGATCGTTGTCGGATGCCCCATTATCTCAAGGGTCAGTGTCTTTTGCGAGATATCGATTATCTCGGCCTTAAAGGTCTGTGCGATCTGAAAAATCTCGACCCGTTTCTGCGGTGTCAGCTGTATCTTGACCATCGCGACTTCGCGTTCGGCTGTCGGTATGGTGCTGTGATCGCTTACCTTTATTACATCGATTAGTTTATTGAGCTGTTTTTTTACCTGCTCGATGACCCGGTCGTCACCATGAACGACAAGTGTTATGACCGAGATGTCTTCTTCCTGTGTTTTCGATACTGAAAGAGAATCGATGTTGTAGCCCCGGGCCGAAAACAGACCGACGACACGGGCGAGCACTCCGGTTTTGTTTTCAACTTTTACTGAAAGCACATACTGGTTCATGCAAGTTCCCTCATAATGGTGTCTTTAACTGTTTTTCCTGACGGCACGAAGGGGTAGACATTCTCTTCTTTCTCGACATGAAAATCAATAATGGTCGGTTTTTTTCTTTCAGCAAGCGCCTTCTCGATGGCCGAGTCAACATCGTCTTTTTCCGTCACACGTATGCCCTGAGCGCCGTAGGCTTCGGCGAGTTTAACAAAGTCAGGAGCGCATTTGATGCAGGTATTCGAATACCTGCGTTCGTAGAAAAGCTGCTGCCACTGGCGTACCATGCCCAGAAAGCCGTTATTCAGAATCGCTATGACGATGGGAAGTTCGTGTTGTACCGCAACGATCAGTTCCTGAATGTTCATCTGAATGGAGCCGTCACCGGCAATATTGAGTACAATGCTGTCGGGATTACCGAATTGGGCGCCGATCGATGCCGGCAGACCGAAGCCCATTGTTCCCAAGCCGCCAGAGGAGACAAAGGTGCGGGGTTTTGTGTATTTGTAATATTGTGCCGCCCACATCTGGTGTTGACCCACTTCGGTGCAGACAATCGCATTTCCTTTGGTTTGCTCATACAGCCGTTCGATGACAAACTGCGGTTTTATGGTGTCGCTTTGCGTGTCATATTCGAGCGGATGCGAGCGCTTGATTTCAAGTGTTTCTCTGACCCAAGTATCGATGGCGGGCGCTTTTACGATTTCGTTAAGTTCTGCAAGAACCTGTTTGCAATCACCGACGATCGGCACGTCAACCACGACATTTTTTGAGACGGAAGCCGGATCAATATCGATGTGAATCACCTTCGCGTTGGGAATAAACTCAGATATCTTTCCAGTAACGCGGTCATCGAAGCGGGCGCCGATTGCGATAAGCAGATCGGATTCGTTTACCGTGTGATTCGCGTAATAGGTGCCGTGCATGCCGAGCATCTCGAGGGCAAGATCGTCCGTTTCCGGAAAACAACCGAGGCCGAGCAGTGTTGTGGTGACCGGTATGCCTGTCTTTTTCACGAATGTTCGAAGTTCATCGGTGGCGCCTGAAAGGATAACACCGCCTCCTGCGTAGATGACAGGCTGCTTCGCATTAGCGATCATCTCTGCCGCTTTTTTGATCTGCATGGGATGACCCTTGTAGGTCGGTTTATAGCCGCGAAGATCGATTTCCTCCGGATATTCGAATTCGTGAAACGAGTTTGATATATTGACCGGTATGTCAATGAGAACAGGTCCGGGGCGGCCGGTTGTGGCGATATAAAAGGCCTCTTTTATGATGCGGGCAAGATCTTTTATGTCCTGAACAAGATAGTTGTGTTTCGTGACAGGACGTGTAATGCCGGTGACATCAGCTTCCTGAAAAGCGTCGTTGCCGATAAGCTCGGTAGAGACCTGTCCTGTCAGTACGACAAGGGGAATGGAATCCATATGAGCGGTCGCCAGACCGGTTATAAGATTAGTCGCTCCCGGACCTGAAGTGGCGAGAACGATGCCCGGCCTGCCCGTAGACCGGGCATAGCCGTCCGCAGCGTGTATCGCTCCCTGTTCATGTCTGGTAAGAATAAATTTCAGCGGGCTCTGGTATATTTCATCAAAAATTGGTATGACTACTCCGCCGGGATACCCGAACATTATATCAACATTTTCCCGCATCAATGATTCGACAACGATACGAGCGCCTTTCATTTTCATGGATTCCTCCTGTTTTTTCGGGGGCATTGAATGACAAGTGCGGATACGACAGCCTGACACAGGCACGTGCGCTTCAAAGATACCGGTTTGTGCAACAGTGTTTCATTTCGCACTTCAAAACTCTCAAAAAAGCCGCAGCCTGTGTCAACCAGTTTTTCCGGAGAACGGAATACTGCGCTCAAATCACATTTGCATGATGTCAGCGGCTTTACAAAGAGAAAAATGTGTCTGCAAGTTATTTTGCTTCACGGCTTGCGGAAAACAAAAAATTCTTTACAGTTCAGTGAGACAGCGGCTACCCTCAATGTACGTGACGGGTTTAGGTTTTGTCAACCGTCGAGCGCAAGATAAGATACTGGGGATGCCGCTTGATGAATCGCTATAAAAAGGTTTTTCTGACCTGTAATTCGGGAAAGGATCAAGCGGTCAGTTTCTGCGCAGAACTGGGTGAGCTTATCGCACACAAAAAGATTGAACGTGTCGATAATCCCGCCGACTCCGATTTCGCGATTGTTATCGGCGGAGATGGAACTCTGCTGAATTTTGCTCACAACAACGTAGGCTACATTCGTCCTGTTGTCGCCATCAATATGGGCAGTCTCGGCTTTCTTACCGATGTGCGAATCGAAGAGAGCGAGGCGATGATTGATCTGCTCGCCGCCGGTAATTTCAGGACAGAGCGCCGCAATTTTCTCGAAGTCGAGGTGAACGGAGAGTATTTCTACGCGCTCAACGATGTGGTTCTTTCAAAGTCGGGAATAAAGAGCAGAATGGTGACGGTCAATGTGCATGCAAACGATCTTTTTCTCAACACCTATCGTGCCGATGGTATAATTGTCTCCTCTCCGACAGGCTCAACCGCCTATTCGCTTTCCTGCGGCGGGCCGATCATGGTTCCCGGTATCGAAGCCATACTTATTACACCGATTGCAGTACATAATCTCAATGCAAGACCTATCGTATTGTCCGGAACGGACTGTATATCGCTTTCATTGGCGCAAAATCAGGACGAGGCGAACCTTATGCTGGACGGGCAGGTATTTCCCTCTTTTTCGAACGATGGCATCGTACGTGTGCGCTTTTCAGAAAAATATATACAGCCGGTTCTCTTTCCGGGCAGAACATTTTTTTCAGTACTACGAGAAAAACTGCGATGGGGTGAAGACCCTGTTGTATCTGGAGATTTGAAATGAAAATACTTGTTGCCGGTGAGATTGTACCGGCGCCCGAGAGTCTTCGTTGGATAAGCGACAGTACTCCAGACTTCTCGACGGCAACCTTTATTCCTGACCCTTTTTTCGAGTCAACGCTTGAAGCTGCACTCACCGTCGCACCGTCGATGAATGCCTCGGTCGATGTGGTTTTGCTTGATTCATCGGGTACCGATACACTGATGCGTCAGATTTTCTGTTCAGAGGTGTGCGACCTTGTGCATGTGAACGGTCCGATATTGCTGGATCCCCTGACTCGGGCCGAAGTGATATTGCAGTATGCAAAGCCCTTTGATCTCATACTCACCGGCTGGGATTCCCTGATTTCCCCCTCTTCAGGCCTTGGCCCCTATCTTTCCCGGCTCGCAGGTCTTCCCTTGTACGGTCCTCTAAGTCCGGCAGCTCCGGAGCAACCGGGTTTTTGTGACTGGTTTTCAGGTGAGCAGCAGATACTTCCTGAGGACGGACGATGTGTTGTTTCAGTGCGTTATGCAAAACGTCTGCGCTATCCCTCTCTGCAGGAGGCCCTTGCTGCGGAAAAACGCAAACCGGAGAGCGTACTGCACGACAGGGTACCGATGTACATGCCCCTGCTGCGGCATAATGATATGCAGCTTCTGCCGGGAAATGCCGCCGAGGCGGTTATTGATATGCTGAATGAACGGGGGATGTTTGAATTATGAGACTTCTTTTCTGCGTTGATGACACCTCCATGTCGCGATACAGCCAGCATGCTGCGGGTTTTCTCACAAAGCTGGCTTCGTCTTTCAAGACGGTCGATTGTCTGGTTTTTACAGATGCGAAAGACAGAATCAGAATACCCTTTAATTTTTCTAATGCAGTAAACGCTCCCAGCGGGATGATATGTACTGCCGCAATTTTCCGTAAGTTCATGCAGCATGGCTGCTTTGATGAATACGATTCGTTTATCTTTATGTTGCCTCATCATCTCGTTGATGAAATAACTCTTTTGGCGCTGCGCAAACAGATACGCTGCCATGCTGCAACGGCGATCGCGGCGGAGCCGCATGATGCCGTGCTGCATGTTCCGTATCTCGGTTCAAGCGCGATTTATCGGATGCTCCTGGAGGCTCCTTTCTGTGTGAATCTTCTGTCCATCCATGAACAGTTCCAGGCGCTTGCCAGTGAACAGGTGCAGCTGCCCGCCTTTGTGCCGGCGCCGGAGGTGCCGGGCATTCGTCGATCTTTCAAGGCTCCGATACACACAACCCGTTTTGCGATTATTGCAGGCAGACGAACGGGAACCAATGTGCATTTCCATTACATGCTCTCCTCCATCGCAGCGAGAATGAAAGGTGAATTTTATATCGGTGAATCTCTTGCGGGTGCGGGAGATATTGCGCCCATATACGAAAAGAATCCCTGGTTATGCGCGGATTGTGCCGTTTTTGTCGGAGAAGACGGGTCAAACAGTCACGTTGCCTCACTACGCAGACACAAATACACTATAGTGGTGAACGATTCACCTTATTCGCCTATAATCGAAGCCGCTGATGCGGCATTTCTCTGTGACTGCCGTGATTTTATACGGGAATTCAATTCGCGATTGAAAAAAGTCAATTTTCGACTAAAAAATTCGACAGAAAAACGTTTCTGAAACGTAGTAGTAAGCAGTACCGCGATCATTGAGAATGTCCGCTGATTACAGATCAGGAGTGAGCCATGACTAATTTTCTCAGTTTGAAGACCAGCATTGCGTCTTGCGTTTTGTCCGGAAGACGGCGTAGTGCAGGCTGTCAGAGTATCCTCTTGCTTGTTCTGTTCACATTCCCATTTATCCAATCATGCGAGTTTCCCTCGCAACTATTTACACCGCGGGCGGTAACAGTTGTGCGTGGTGAATCCGTCGAAAAAAAACTCACCGAACTCGAGAAACGCGTCAAAAAATACGAGAAGATCATCAATGCGAAAGTAAAAGCGGGAGAACAGCTTGCAGAGGTATATGAAGCCATCGGTATCGCATTTCTGCAAAAAGAAAACTGGCAGGAAGCGATACGTCATTTGGAGATGGCGATAGCGGAGGGCAACGGTAACGATATGGTGCATAAGAATCTTGCAGTTGCCTACGCAAACAGGGGAAAGGCTCTGTTATCGGAACAGGATTATGAAAAGGCCTCTTATCATTACCGGCAGGCAATTGAACTGAACCCCGCCAACTATGAAGCGCACTACGGATACGGAATATTGCTGTTTTTTGCCCTCGGTGAGCGAACAAAGGGCGCGGAGCTGATAGAAAAAGTGGCTCTCGCTCAGCCGGCATTCTATCCGGCACGCCTGGCGCTGGCCAGGGTGTACTATGATCTCGCTCTCCCCAATAAAAGCCTCGACACCTACAAGACTCTGCTTGATGAACTCTCATCGCAGAATATTCTTGCGGATATGCAAAGCGATATCATTGCGAATATGACGCGAATTACCGAAGAAATTGCCTCTTCCGGGGCGGAAGAGGCCACTCAGGGAGAAGTCAGTGAATGATCTTCTTCTGCTCTCGCTGCTTTCCCTGCCGCTGCAGCGGGAGTATCTGAACGGAACAAGAACAGCGGCGGAGCTGGTCGAGTACTGCCGTATTGGCTCCCTCGAAGTACAGCCGCATTTGAAAGGTGTTTACGGAAATGATCCCTTCATAGCCGCCGGGCGTATTGAGCAAGCGTGCGGAAAGCACGGACATGATATCGTGACGATCGAATCTTCGCTGTATCCTGAGTATCTCAGGGAGATACACGACCCCCCGCTCGTTCTGTACACAAAGGGGGGAAATTTGCCTGAGCGATGTGTCTCTGTTGTGGGAACCAGAAATTCCGATGCCTTCTCCGAAACGATCACCGATCGGCTTTGCGGCGAGCTGTGTGCGGCGGGATACGCCATTGTCAGCGGCATGGCAAGGGGAATAGACCGGGCCGCGCATCTTGCGGCTCTGAACAGAGCCGCGATTACAGTGGGTGTTTGCGCCAACGGCATCGATTACATGTATCCCCGTGAGAATAGCGATCTGTTCGCCAGGGTTTCCTTTGGACTGGTGCTTGTCTCTGAGCATCCGCCACGCATACGTGCCGGGAAATGGGCTTTTGCCAAGCGTAACAGAATCATCAGCGGTTTTTCCCGTAAGTGTATCGTTGTAAAGGCATCCAGAAAAAGCGGCGCGATGATTACCGCACGTTATGCGGTTGATCAGGGAAGAGATCTTTTTGTCTGTGCGGGGCATGCCTATGACGAGGATTACGAAGGTTGTCTGTCACTCATCAACAGCGGAGCCATTGCCGTCTTTGACGCGTCGACGGTACTTGCTGAAGAGGCGATGATTCTGCCGCAATGCCGCGATTTGTTTAAAGAGCTGCCGGCATCCCCCCCCGTACCCGAAACCTTGGCCGCTAACGAAATATATCCATTAATAAAGGCCGGTTGCACTACGGTCGACGAGCTTGTTGTCCGCAGCGGCAAGCGTCCCTCTGAGGTTCTGTCTCTGGTGATGCAGATGACGCTGTCGGGGGCGGCCGAACTGGTTGGTGACAGCGTACGCCTGTGCATTTGATATACCGATACGATAAGCGGAGACACGCATGAGAAAGATTGTTGCGCTACTGATTCTAATTTCGCTGCAGGCAGTACTTTTCCTTGCCATGTTCAGGGTGCTTCCCCTTGATGATCTTCCGTTTATACGCGCGATAAACAGCGGTGGTGCGGGCCGGTCACTGCGCGTGATGGTAGATGCTTTTATCGAACTCAAGATTCTGGCTCAGGCAAGCGCACCGAATCGTCCCGCCCTCGAAGCCTGGGTGTATCTCGACGAGGTACAAAAGAAAAACGATATGAGATTCACTCTCTATAACCATCACGGAGAACGAAGTGTCGTTCCGGGGGGGCGTATACCCGCGGAAAAAGGCGACGAGAGAGTAATGAAGGTGATACAGACCCGAAAGGAACTGTTTATGTTCGATAAGGGGAGAGTTTTTTACGGACAGCCCTTGTATGCGGATAAGGAGTGCCTTATCTGTCACGAAAAGAGTGATGATTCCTTTATCGGCGTAGCTGCGATTGAATATACCGACGAGTGGAAGCAGCCGCCTTCACTGCTGCTGAATGCGCTTCTTGTGCTGCTGTCTCTATTAAACTCGCTTGTCGCGGTCTGGGTGCTTATGCATGATCCTTTCGCACAAGTTAAAGAACTGTTTGACAAAAAATGATTCTCTGTTCTTTTTGCAAAAATCTTCCTTAAAACACTTTTTTGTTAATTTGACCGTTGGGGCCTATCGTGATATATACGATAGAACCGTTTCAGAGTCAAGAAAGGGAACTTCTGTATAAAGGCGCTTTGTTTTGCCGAATATATACTCCTTTGT
Source organism: Spirochaetota bacterium (assembly GCA_023396665.1). GTDB lineage: Bacteria > Spirochaetota > UBA4802 > UBA4802 > JAFGJZ01 > JAEWVL01. The sequence goes on along the minus strand of JAEWVL010000148.1, from coordinate 2,152 downwards.
TGTATTGGTATAGAGGAATCCCCGAGAATTAGTGATACTATCAGAGTGCAGGTAGAACAGATGCCCGATAAAATTCTTGTCATTGTCGAGTCTCCCACAAAAATGAAGACGATCAGCAAGTATCTTGGAAAAGATTATGTGCTCTCTTCTTCCCGCGGTCATATTATTGATCTTCCGAAATCGAGAATGGCGGTCGATATTGAACATGATTTTGAACCCGAGTATATCACGATACGGGGTAAGGCCAAAGTTCTCAACGAGTTAAAACGTGAGGCGAAGAAAGTATCCATGATTCTTCTGGCGACTGACCCTGACCGTGAGGGAGAGGCGATTTCCTGGCATCTCGCCAATTCGCTTTCCAAGATATGCAGCAATATCAAGCGCATAGAATTCAATGAGATTACAAAAAACGCCGTTGTTGACGCGGTTAAAAACCCGCGTGAACTGAATATGAATCTTGTCAATGCGCAGCAGGCCCGCCGTGTTCTTGACCGCATCGTGGGTTACTCGATAAGCCCGATACTCTGGAAAAAGGTCAAAAAGGGACTCTCCGCGGGGCGCGTTCAGTCCGTTGCTCTCAAGGTGATATGTGATCGCGAGGAGCAGATCGAGAGTTTTGTTACCGAAGAGTACTGGACAATGGAGATGCGTTATATCGCCGACGGTCGTGAATATTCGGCGATGCTGCAGTATTTCGAAGAGGAGAAGTTGCGAATAGGTAACAAAGAGGAAGCGGACGATATCGTGGACGCGCTCGATAATGCCGAATTTGTCATTCAGTCGGTAAGGAGCAAGCCGCGCACAAGAAAACCGCAGCCGCCCTACATCACTTCCAAACTGCAGCAGGATGCGGCGAATCGTCTCGGTTTTACCACGAACAAAACAATGCTTGTCGCACAGCAGCTTTACGAGGGTATTGCTCTCGGCAAGGAAGGGCAGGTGGGTCTGATCACCTACATGCGAACCGATTCGACCCGTGTTTCCGAAGGAGCCATCAGTTCTGTTCGTGAATATATCGCTCAGCATTTTTCCGCAGAGTATATTCCCGACGCACCGAACCGTTTTACGAATAAGCGTGGCGCGCAGGACGCCCATGAGGCTATCCGCCCGACCGATGTGCTGCGAACCCCTGAATCGATCAAGGACATGCTGACTCCGGATCAGTATAAACTTTACAACCTTATCTGGAAAAAATTTGTCGCCTCTCAAATGACCCCCGAGCGCTCGCTCGTGAAGACCATCAGCATCGTTGCCGAAGGATACGATTTCCGCTCATCGGCAACCGAAACCGTTTTTGAGGGTTTTGCAGCTATCGATCGTGACATGAAGGCGAAGAAAGAGAAATTTCCGGAATTGAAAGAGGGGGATTCCGTAACGGTGAAGGAGTTTTTACCGGAACAGCATTTCACCTCGCCGCCGCCCCGCTATAATGATGCGTCCCTTGTTAAATTTCTTGAAGAATCTGGAATCGGCCGTCCCTCAACCTATGCGCCGACGATCAATACACTTATAAACCGTTACTATGTCACCCGCTCGGGGCGTCAGCTCGTACCGACCCAGTTGGGGCGAATGATAAACACCATCGTTAAGGAGAATTTCAGCGATCTGGTTTCGGTTGATTTTACCGCGCTGATGGAAGAAAAGCTGGATCGTGTCGAAGAAGCGCAGATAAAGTGGAACGATATGCTGCGCGAGTTCTACACTCCATTTCGAGAAGTGATAGCCGTGGCCGAAGAGAGCATAAAGGATCTGAAGGGATCGCTGGACGAACCGACTGACTTTGTCTGTGAGAAATGCGGAAAGCCGATGGTCAAGAAGCTGGGAAAATTCGGCTATTTTCTCGCGTGCAGCGGTTTTCCCGAATGCAGAAACGCCAAATCGCTGTCACTCGGAAAGTGTCCGAAAGAAAATTGCGGCGGCGATGTGGTGAAACGCTCGAGCAAGAAGGGAAGACCCTTTTATGCCTGCACGAACTATCCCGATTGTGATTTTATTACGCGCGATCAGCCGACCGGCCGTGAATGTCCCAAGTGCGGATCGGTGCTTTTCACCAAGCGTCTGCGCGGTAAAGGCGAGCGCGTCATGTGTCTGCGCGAGTCCTGCGGATATTTCATGGACATTCTTGATGAAGATCAGGACAGCACCGTAAAGG
>JAEWVL010000035.1 GCA_023396665.1 Spirochaetota bacterium | reverse complement strand
GATGCGCTGACTCCTGTTGTATCCGCATAAACACTAAACGAAAAAAACGAAAGCAGCGGCAGAACAACCGCGACACGAAGAAAATGAAAAAAAAGATTTTTCAATGGATATACAGTGTCAGCCCTCTGTATCCGGACAGATGCAAATTTCAACTTGTATCCCTTGACCATAATCACGTATGTGTGCCTCTTATTTTTTTACGATAATTCTGAACATTTTTTTCTCAGTTGCTCCGGATTCTAGATCCTCTACTGTAAGTTTCACTATATACACACCGTTTGAAACTTTTTTTCCTGAGGTGCTGTAGCCCTTCCAGTAAACAGGCAGAGAATTGTAATTTCTTGAAAAGAGGAGATCGCCGTTTATATCATACACCTGTACCCGTACGAGAATACTTTTTCCACTATACGCTTTTTTGCGGTCTTCAATCGTTAATGTCTGTTTTTCCGGATCAAGGGGGACGGGGTACAGAATAATTCCGTCAATTGAAGATGCAAGCAGAGGTCTTTGTACTGCGGGCAAAGCGATTAATGCGAACAAGCCGCAGATGCAGATGATGATCCATTTTTTCAAGGGAAAACGCATCGCCCCTCTCCATACCCGAATATCACAACTCTTGTTTATTACAGTCATCCGGATCAAGTGTAAAGAACAAAATCACAACAGGAAAAGAAATTACAGGTATATCAGTCGGGTAGCGCCGCTGACAGTGTTTTGTGGGCTGTGCCTACGACACGTTCGATAGTATCATCTTCAATTTTGCAAACGGGTGAAAGCGAATCATAATAAAGCAGAAATTCTATATTGCCCTTCGGACCCTTCACCGGTGAGAAATCAAGGGCACGCATTGAAATTTGCTGATCGTACAGTTGCTCAAAAACACGGCGCAAAATAGTGCAATGTGTTTTTTCACTTCTGACAACCCCTTTTTTGTGTTCGCCCGGCATTGATTCAAACTGCGGTTTGATAAGAGCAACACCTGCGGCCGCAGCGAACAAAGAACGTACGACCGGATACACTTTTGCGAAAGAAATGAAGGATAGATCAGAAACAACAAACGAAACTGTTTCAGAAAACATTTCTGCTGTGAGATTACGCGCATTCGTACGCTCATAGACACGAACACGCGAGTCGCTTCGCAGGGAATAATCGAGCTGTCCGTATCCGACGTCGACAGCGTAGACACAGGCCGCGCCGTTTTTCAGCAGACAATCCGTAAAACCGCCTGTTGATGCGCCGAGATCGACCGCACACAGGCCCTTCACATCAATTGAAAACACAGATAACGCTTTTTCCAGTTTATAGCCGCCCCGGCTCACATACAGACCCCCCGGGCGGGATATCTCAACGGGAATTCCCTCGGCAACATCTTTTGAGGGATCATGACAGCGCTCACCAGAAATCTTTACCCAGCCGGAGAGTATTTCGTTTTTTGCTTTTTCCCTGGATGTTGAATATCCGCGTTCAGCCAGATAGCGGTCAAGACGCATGATCGTTATCCGCCCGAACACTAGCCGCTATTTTTTCGGAACTGAGCCCATATGTGTCAAAAAGTTCATGAACAGGCGCATGGCCTATAAAACTGTCAGGGAAAGCGAAGATACGTCTTATTCTTGATCGTAATCCCGGATCAATCTCCCCGAGAATGGATTCTCCGATGCCCCCGCAAACATAGTTGTTTTCCATAACATAGACCCTGCGATGCGCCGCGATCGCCTCAGATATGGCCTCTACCGCAAGAGGTTTCAGACACAACAGCTTCATTACCGAAACACGCATCCCTTTTTCTTCAAGTATTAACTGTGCCCCATCGGCATATTTACACATAAGCCCGTGACAGAGAAAAAGAACATCATCACCATGTGACTGATACAGCGGCACACAGGGATCGTATGACTGATCGGGAATAAAATCCTCACTAAGGGAGGCATCCCCCTTATGATAGCGAATGGCAAGCGGGCCGCTTGAGTAACGCCACGCATAATACATCATATTAACAAGATGCCCTCCATCGGGAGGAGCGAGAATTGTCATGCCCGGTATCGATTTCAGAAAAGAAATATCAAGAAGGCCGTGATGGGTTTCCCCGTCCTCTCCGACAACACCTGCACGGTCAACCAGAAGTCGAACCGGCAGATTCATAGTTCCGACATCATGCACTATCTGATCGTAACCCCGCTGCAGAAAGGTGGAATAGATCGCACAAAAGGGTTTTAATCCGTTTCGTGCCAGTGCAGCGCTGAATGTTACGGCATGCTGCTCCGCTATTCCGACATCGATACACCGTTCTGGAAATTGCGCGGCAAACTCTTCAAGTCCGGTTCCGCTCGTCATTGCAGCTGTTACCGCGAATACCGAATCATCATGTTTCCCGATTTCCGTAAGTGTCCTTCCAACCAGATCAGACAAAGACAAAGACGGATGCTTCAGCGGTTCTCCGCTTTCGACACAAAAAGGTGCGACGCCATGAAAATACTTCGGCTTCTTTTCGGCATAAACATAGCCGCGTCCTTTTTGCGTGACAACGTGAACGATTACAGGGCCGTTCTTAATGACGCACAGATTGCTGAAAATCTCAGTCATCGCATCGATATTGTGTCCGTTGACGGGACCGAAATAGCGCAGGCCGAGATCTTCAAAAAATTT
>JAEWVL010000114.1 GCA_023396665.1 Spirochaetota bacterium | reverse complement strand
CGATTTTTCCGCGTCAATACTGTTTTTATGGGGGGGGAGGTTTAATATTTATTTCACAAAAAAACCGGCTTTTGGCCGGTTTTTGATTTCATTGAACTTGTTAACTCAGCAACACCGTAGAGGGCGGCATAATTCATTTTCTAATCAGCACATTGAAAACATTCGCTGGATATCATGGTTAGCAAGGTATCTTGCAACTCATAAACAACTCTTCCTTCTACTCTTTCTGCGGTATTATAATAAACCCAATATTCTAAATTGTAATCTTTGTCAATATCAGAAATAAATTGCACCTCGACACCAGTTTTTTCAGCAATAGATCCTACATCTTTTAGCATGTCCCAGTTTACAACATGTTTGCCCCATTTGTCACGAGTAAATTCTTTATAAAATTTATAAAGATTCTTTTCATCAATTTTGATTATTTTGTAATTGATCAACTTGTCGGAAAGAAACATTCTGGACGAATCCTTGTTGTCATCAATTTCAAGAATATGGCGGTCAATATTTTCTAAGGGGTCTTTTTCCCATTTATCCCCGATAACGTTTATTGGTTTTGCAGATTCATCAAAAATATTATACAGCTTTGTAATTGCTACATTGTCAATATCTTTGTAATTCTGCTCTACAAAATAGAATTTATCATCAATACGCTTTAATTGCATAAAAGAAATGAACAAATTATCTTGATATACATAACCTATAGTAAACAACTCCTCGTCAATTATCTGTGTTGCAGTTTCTGCATCTGTTTGTTCGTTTGATTTATTTAAATTACCATTTCTGCATGAAAAAACAAACAAAACAATACTGATTGTTATGCATGTGCAGATGTATTTTTTTATCACTCTATTCATTTTTTTGCTCCATACAGAATGTCGGCTTTCGATGCATCTTCGACCTTGTTCCGTTTATCTTTTTCAATGTGAATATGGTCATGTGTCGGAGTTTCAGGATAATGTTCGCTTAGTACATAATAATCCGGGCCAAGGTTTTGCTGTATTGTATCTGCAAGATCATCCTGAACTTTATCGCTATAGTCTCTTGTACGAATATCAATAGCTTCATCTGTATAATGCAAACTCTTAGGATTATGACCCGAATAATCATTGCCTGATGTAATTACAACATCGTCTTCAATGCCTTGCTCGCGGTAGCTCTTCACTACATCCCTTAATGAATTTTTCAAATCCTGGTCAAGATTATCGACTTTGACTGTTGTATCTTTTATTTTAACACCAACAACGTCGGTGACTGAACTAACATCATTTTCCTGAACCCGGTAATCCTGCGCTATATCCTGCTGCCGGTTGTATTCATCAACCCGATCCTGTGCCCGCTGCTGCGCCGCACGTTCCATCGCATCCTGCTGTGATACATAATCATGTTCGTGACCGGCGCTGGCGTTGCCCTGTCGGGCGGCTTCCATATATTCCGCTTCGCGGGTTGATCTTTTTCTCTTCGCTTTTCTAGTATATTTTTCGATTCCCGCTCCGCGGGGGGATTATTATTCTATCCCAATCGAATTTCTGTCCACTTTCTTTTGCTCGCCCAAAATAAAACGGACAGAAAGAAACGTCGGCGCGTATTGCATCCATGCACGCGCCGATTCGCAACATCCTGTTGCACAGACACCGCTCGCAGCGGGGGCTGGCGTGCAGAACTTTCGAGCCGATGCTTTATCTCTTTTTTGTACAACTGCTGGCATACTTCGTATGCTCGCAGACTACTTCGTTGCGGCACGTCGTTGCCGTGTCGCTTACGCATCGGTCTTCGAAAGCTGCACGCAGCAGAGTGATGCTTCGCATCACGGGTTTCGGATTAATCGCTATTTATTAATATTCAACACATTTTTACCAATATTGTCTTCGACAGTCACATGATTTGACTATTCAATATCACCTGGCTCGTCCGTGTCAATATTGTTTTTGCGGGAAGTTTAATCGATTGTTCGACAACTATTCACTGAAGACAAAAAAACCGGCACTAGGCCGGTTTTTTTGTGTAATCTCATATAAATCAATTTAAAGATCAAAGTCAAGCTTGTATTCACCTTTAAAAAAGCTGCATTCGAAAAACACATATACAATGGGATATCCTACAGAATCCTTCAAACCCGTTTCCTTTAGATATTTAATATTCAGCTTTTCCCATTGTTGCCCATCTGTTGAAACAAAACCACTTGAATTACTAATTTTGTATTTGATTCGCTTGTGACTTTTTGAAAGTTGCGGCTGGTTCTTAAGCGCATCATCAATTCTGATTTCATTATCAAAAACTAATATTGATGCCCCAATTATTTTGTCCCTTTCAAGTTTTGCTGTATCTACTTTCGAAATTGAAAATCCATTAACAGGTAATTTCGATTTTGCATTTACATTATCATCAAAAAACAAAGGGGCTCCTCTTGAATCGAGAGCAAATCCATATTTCCATTCTTTAATATCCACATTGGCATCCTTGCAAAAGATTAACATTGACGTTATCAAGAATAAAACAACAGTTGCACCTTTTCTCATAAATTCTCCTATTAATCCAATACATAAAAATTTACTTCACCGTTTTTCCATGGAGTTTTGAAGCCATCTGATACATACGCTTCATCCTTGGAATCAAAGTTTTTACTTCCAGCTTGAGCTATTTGCGGCCCCTTACCGCTATTATATGGATCGTTATCAGGAACAACCAATGCGACATGCCCACTATCACTTATTCCGTCATTATTTGAATCATTATAATTCCGATATGTCACGATTACCGCAGCTCCTCCATTGGCAAGAGCCTGTGCTTCTGCTGCAGTAACCTCTTTTACGCCAGATGTCGGATCTTTTGCCGCCTCACTAGCTAAATCCGCCATATCATTTGCTCTAGTGTATTGCAGGCTTGATTTTTCACCATTTTTATCTTTATAATTCACTTCCTCAGGGAGTAATATGGAATCATGATCAACTCCCAACTCCGCAAGCATTCTATCTAATGCCCTATTACACCATGTATTATTTGTTCCGTCGTATCCCTTGATCACATCTGTATCATTTATGACATCAGAAGTCACATCACCTATACGTGCGAGATAATCCTGATCTCTTGCGACTTGCCCATTCCCCTCACTCGCCTGAACCCGGTAATCCTGCGCTATATCCTGCTGCCGGTTGTATTCATCAACCCGATCCTGTGCACGCTGCTGCTCCGCACGTTCCATCGCATCCTGTTGTGATACATAATCATGTTCGTGACCAGCGTTGGCGTTGCCCTGTCGGGCGGCTTCCATATATTCCGCTTCGCGGGTTGATCTTTTTCTCTTCGCTTTTCTAGTATAATCTTCTATTTCCCGCTCCGCGGAGGGATTCTATTCTATTATAATCGTATTATTTTTTGTGGGCTTCTTTGCTTGCCCAAAGAAGCCCACGGAAGAAAGGGCACCCTCAAACGCCGGGCGGCTGTTCGCGCAGAACGTTTACTGCCTCCTTCGGAGGACAGCAAACGCTGCGCGAGATTGTGTGACGCGTTGCGTCACGGGTTTCGGATTAATCGCTATTTATTAAAAATTCAACACATTTTTACCAATATTGTCTTCGTCGTTGCTTGCTGCTGCGCCGCCAAGCGAGCGGCAAGCTTTCACTGTCATTTTGATTCTGCCGTACAATAACATCCGATTTTTCCGCGTCAATACTGTTTTTATGAGGGGAGGTATTCTTACTTTTTGATTTTATTCGGGTTGCACAACTATTAATCTCGCGAGTCGGTTGATATCTGAGTGATGGACTCTGCAACAAAGCTCTGATTATCTCAAGTTAACTATGTCTGTGTAACGGAAAGTTGCCCTATGTTACCAAACATGGTGTTACCTTTGTTACTCTTCTACCTGCATGATAAAAAAAGGGGGCTTATCGCGCCCCCCTCACGCTCTCTCTTAATCATATATGAAGTTAACACCCTCAATAACCCATTTTTTCTCATCTTCAAGGTATTTGAACTCAATATGGTTTGGAATTGTCTTTTCCTCGTTCTTGTTTTTTGGCTTATAATAGAGCGTAGCATACCTTTCCCTAACTTCTTCTTCACCATTTTTAAGAGCGTATAGAATGCTTTCAATTTTAACTTCATTTCTAAGTTCTTTATAATCTTTCACTGCTGATTTATACTTCTTTGATGTTCCAGATAATACATTGTCGTAATCAAAATATTTGTTGTATGTAAATTCATAAAACTTTTTATAACTTGTATCGGCTTCAAGTTCCTTAATTATCTGTGCCCTTGTTTCTCTAAACATTTTATTCCGATCCTCTGCATAAACCGTTGTAAGCATCAATAGTAACACGCAAAACAAAAAAGTAAGTTTGCTTCTCATTATAAACCACCTTGATTAATTATAATCTATTCCGATATGTACATGATGATCATGCACTCCGGTTTTGTCGTATTTAAATTTATAAGCATCTCCGTACTTGTCTTTTAATTTATCAATAACAGAAGCGTCTCCGAAGCGTACAGTTACAGTGCTATCGGCAGGAGCATTTTTCAGAAAATCTTCTATCATATCCTGCGTCTTTTGGGCATCGTATGCAGGATTCACATCATAGTCACCTGACAATTGTCCGTTTTTGGCCGCATCAGGATCTGTTCCGTCTTTAGCCTGCCACTTGATATCCATGTCATTGCCATTTTCATGTGATGCATGATCCGGGTGATCCCCGCCGCCTTTTTGACTTATGTCATTAATCGCAATCGGACTATCGGGATGTTTTTTATTCCATTCATTGGCCGTATCTGATATTAGTTTTGCTGTCGCCTCAGTTGCCCAATGATCATCTCCGGCTGTAGGATACCACGTTAACCCGGGAGCTTCCTTTGCCACATTATAAATAACATCCGGATTCGAAAATGACGAAGTATCTCCTGAATATTTCGTATAGAGCGATGGGCCGCTTTCCTGAACCCGGTAATCCTGCGCTATATCCTGCTGCCGGTTGTATTCATCAACCCGATCCTGTGCCCGCTGCTGCTCCGCACGTTCCATCGCATCCTGTTGTGATACATAATCATGTTCGTGACCGGCGTTGGCGTTGCCCTGTCGGGCGGCGTCCATATATTCCGCTTCGGTTTTCTTGTTCTCGGCGGCTTCCATCTGGTCATTTGCCAGCTTTTCTCTCGCTGCCTGTTCCTGGGCTCGCTTGTACTCTTCCGCCTCTTTTGCTACCTTTCCTTCCGCGTTACCCTGCCGTGCCAATTCCTGCGCCGAACTCGCATCCATTTTACCCGCTTGCTGCTGCGCCTCCCAGGCTGCCGCAAGTCTCGCATTTTTCTCGTCGGTCGCCGCCTGTTGGGCTCGTATCGCACCCACCTCGGCACTGACGTCTATACCGTACTGTTGGCCAAGCGCCTCAAGTTCGGCTATTCTGGCGTTGGTTTCCTCTCTCGTATCGGTGTTATAATTGCCTTTTAACTCGTTCGCTTTCTGGGCCAACTCTTCGACATGACGATTATAGGAATATCTACCGCGCCGGTCAATTACTAATTAACAGAAAGCCTGTTAATGCGGCGGTCGGTATCCCCCCGCATGAAAAATACGGGCACCGAATCAGCGAAGGCGTCTCAGGAAATCGCCTTTAAACCCTTTCTCACGATGGCGAGCAAGTCCCGCTGTTCGTCTGGCGCATTTTCCTCGACGAGGCGTGCGGCCGCGAGCGGCAGAAACCAGGCATTCACCTCGCGCCAGCCGAGACCCGAAAGCGAAAGCACCCGCCTGCGATAGGCCTTGAAACACAACTTGCGCAGAAACGCCAGCACCAGACGCATCAAAAAACCCATGTCAGGGGGAACGGCTTTCGAATCGAGAATCAGCGATGTGCGTGCGATGTCGCAGGCCGCCGCCCCGCTGTTCGCGGTCACAAAATCGATGACCACATCGCCCCGGGTCGAAAAGAGCAGATTGTCGGGGTGAAAATCACCGTGACACAAGGCGCTGCCGTCGGGAAGCGTTTCGAGATAGTTGATAATCCGCTCTTTTTCAGCGGGACTGAGTTCGGAAGCTCTGCCGATCTGCTGGCGAAGCCCCTCTTTCTGCGAGGGCAGACCCTCCGAAGAGGCTTTGTGCATCTGCGTCTGTGTCTCGGCAAGTCTTCGGCCGACGGCTGCCGACTGCAGAGGATGCCGCATGACGTGTCCGAGCGCTGACGCTCCGTCGATGCGCTCGAAAATAATGCCGAAGCGGCCGTCAATCTCGACCGAGCCGCTTACCTGCGGCGCACCCGCATAATTAAGCGCCACCGTCCGTGAGGTTTTAAAATCCCATTCGGCCGCATCACGGGGATACCAGTCCCTGAAAAGCTTCAGAGCCTTTCCCTCCCCGTATTCGAACACCTCGGCCGTTCTGCCGTCTCCGATCTTTTTTCCTTTCATCGTTGTATCCCTATCCTTCGAAAATATCAAAGTGCGCTATCCGCACCGAAAAGCGACATCAGCACCACGTATCCCCCGAAGGAAAGCAGTGTATAGTAGATCAGCAGTTCGCTGAAAAAAGAGACCTCAGCGGTTTTTGTTTTTTTCATAAACACCGGCAGAATAAAGGGCGGCGGCAGCAGCAGAAAAGCAAAAAACGATATCATGAAGAAGCGCCCGAGCGAAGGCACGAGTATTCGCGCCGCAGCGAAAACAAGCGCGCCGAAGGCGAGCACGGCAAGCCAGCGAGAAACGAGCAGTGCGGCCGATTTTACCGGCGGTATCTTTTTAAATGAAATCGAATAGCCGATCACGATGAGAATGAGCGGCGCGATGATATTGCCGAGCATGGCGAGGGCGTTCAGAAGAACTTTGCCCGCGAGCGCCGCCTCGACACGGGAGAAAATTCCCGTAATGTTGAGCGCGCTGCCGAGAATTATCGCGATGCTCGTCGGGCTTCTGAAAAAATCTGCGGTCGTTTTGCGCAGATCGATCTTCGACGAAGATTTTCTCGCTTCCAGTACGGGTACATAGAAAAACCAGATGAATATTTCATGACCGAATGCTATGAGGGCGATCTCGGGCAGCCGCTGCATGCCCCATATCGCGGGAAAAAGGCCGACACCGATCATGCCGAATTCGAAGCCGGTGAAATAGGCGTCGGTGTACTCATCGGGAAAAAGTTTCGGAAAGACCCGGTGCAGCAGCTTTCCCGTCAGAAAAAGCAGCACACACAGAAAAAAGACCAGAGCGAAAATGATGACATAGTGAAGTTCCATCTTCGCCCGCGCAAAAGCCGTAAACAGCACCGCGGGAAGCGCGATACGGATGATAATCGTCTTTAAGCCCTCGACCGTTTCGACGCCGATCAGGCGTATTTTTCGCACAACGGCGCCGAGCGCTACCAGCAGAAATACCGGCAGAAGACTGAGCAGCATATTTTCCATGAGATATCCCCCTGCCGTAAAACCGGCTTCAAGATTTCTAAAAAACCCGGCCTTGCGGCGCCTGTAAACAAAAAAAGCGGCTTTCGTGCCGCAAAAGCACCCAACTTTACAGCGGCAAAGCGGTAAAAAGTTGGACAGTATGGCATAAACGGCTTATAAAGGACTACAATGAAGCCCGGTATGAAGGGACACATCAACCGGTGATTTCTATTGCTTTTCAAGAGAGAGGCGCAAATTTGAAAAAGGTACTGCTGCTGCTTGCAAAAGGCTTCGAGATGATCGAAGCGAGCGTTTTCATCGATGTTATCGGGTGGAACTCGAGTTTCGGCGACGCATCGGTATCGCTCGTTATCTGCGGAAGCAGGCCAGAGGTTGAAAGCACTTTCAGCGTGGGTGTCAAAACCGGCATACTTATCGGCGACGTAAGGGTCGATGAATACGATGCGCTCGCCATTCCGGGGGGCTTCGGCACCTATGGCTATTACGAAGAGGCGCACAGCGCTGCGTTTCAGCAGCTCATTCGGGACTTTCACGACAAAAACAAACTGATAGCTTCCATCTGTGTCGGAGCCATACCTCTCGCACAAAGCGGCATTCTGAAAGGCAAAAAGGCGACGACATACAATCTCAACGAAAAAAAAACACAGCATCAGCTTGCGAGTCTCGGCGTCGAAGTGGTAAACCGTCCCGTCGTGATCGACGACAACATCATCACCTCGTGGAACCCTTCCACAGCCTTCGACGTCGCATTCACCATGCTCGAGCGCCTCACCTCAAAGGATAACGCCCGCTACATTCGTCAGCAGATGGGATTCTATTCCAAATAGCGTCAATCCGGCTTCGTATGACAATCTTCTCCTCTCTTTTCACAGGCATATTAATGCTGAAGGGGCGCAGAGGTTTTTCTTCAATAAATTGATTTTTTTTATTAATTTTGTGCCGTTTGACGAACAATATATTATCTTGATACTGTATTCGAAGTACGAACAACTCATCCTCCATCAATAAACTTTTGCTGAAGTGTTGCGGCTCTTAAAAGGCTCTCTTCATTTCATATGCATATGCCGCTTCGTATACGAAGCGGCTCTTTATTACGCTCAGCGCTAAAAACCGGCTCTCCCGTGAATTCAGTGAGAGCCGTTTCAAGATATGCACAAATACCGCTCTGCTTTCAGGCATCATACAAAAATTCGATACCTGCATTCCGCAGGCGCTCAAGCACGCTGTACTCATCCATCAATCTCGTACTTGTGAAGAAAAGAGCAGAAAACAGTTCCCACAGAATAACCCAGGCGCCTACAAAAAAACCCTCGCTCAGAAAACGATGCAGAAGCGCACCTTCGACATAATCACCAGTCACAAAAGCAAACGACAGAAGCGCGAATCCGAAAACAAGATAGAAGAATATCTTTTTCCGCTCTTTGCGTATCTCGACGCGCAGCTTTCGAATGCGGTAATTGAAATAACTGCGATAGCCGCGCTCCGTAATACTTTCTTTCGCATCATTTCTTATCGCCGAGGGGAGATGAAATGCGATGCACAGATTATACGCTTGCGGAATCTCCAGAGCGAATTCCTGCAGATAACTGAAAAGGTCCTCGTCGAGGTCACCCCAGGCATCGGGAGCAAACTCCCACTCATTGTATATCTCGCGGTATTTTTCGAGACGAAGATCGACATAGACGCGTTTGTCCTGACGTGAAAAGCGGTAACACTTCTCGACATCAAGGTCTTTGCCCGTGACAAAGAAAAAAGAGAGCGGGCGAAAAAATGATCGCAGCGACGCAACGACGTAATTCTGCCACTTCGGTGCCGGCATGTTTTTTCCTCCGGAAAATACGTAACAATGCTATCATACAATATACTAACCAGATCATTCACTTTTCAGTAAAAAAGAGAATAGGGGTGCAAAATGGAAACTGCTATACCTTTTGTACAGTAGATATTCCGCAATCATTCACAACAGGGTTCGACCGGATCAGTTAAAAACCTGTTGACAGTAGCGGACCTGACGGTTCAAAACACTGAGGGACGAACAGTATCGTAAACAATTGTAAAAAAATTCATCTGTAATGTCACCGCAATTTCTTTGGCGTCATTTACAGAAGGATAAGTTGTTATATACTTGCGGCTGATACTGTCACCGCAAGAAAACAGAAAAAGAGAGGACAGATCATGAAAAGTTGGTTCACAGGCATTCTGCTTGTTCTGCTCGCAGTCTCATGTACGCCGAGCGTCAAATATCATCCCGGCGTAACTGAAAAAGACGGCATGCCCGAATGGGGTGCGTTCGAAATCAAGATGACGGTCATCAAGATGGTGAACTCGCTCTCAGAGTTTCTCAAGAAAGAATACAAGCAGCAGGCATTTCTTCAGATCAAGAAGTTTTCGAACCGCACCTCGGAGCATATAGATTCGCGCCTGATCACCGACGAAATTTCAACCGAACTTATCAAGATGAAAATCCGTTTTATCGATGACACGCTGACAGAAGAATCCCTTGCGGAAATCGAACGCGGCAAGAGCGGCACGGTCGACGAGTCCACCGCTGTTGAGGCGGGTCTATTGAAATCACCGAATCTTTATCTTACAGGCGACATACGCGAAGCGGTTGCGGCCGAGAAGAAAAAAGACCTTCAATACATCGTGGTTACCATGAAGCTCTATGACATCGCAACCGGAGAGATTCTCTGGCAGGAACACGCCCGCTTTCTGAAAACGCGAAAACGCACCGCGGGTATAACCTTTTGATGCGTACATTCGCTAAAAACTTTCATTGCGCCGTCCTGTGCCTTCTTGTTCTGCTTGCGGGATGTTCTTCAGGCTACAACAAGAAGACCGAAGCGGCCGACAAGGATTTTTACTCGGGTAATTTTGCGGCATCATCCGAATTTTACCGGAAGATGCTGCAGTCTCCCGGCACCAGCCGCCTGCTCTACATGATGGAGCTCGGCGTATCGCTTCATGCCGAGGGCAAGTACCGGGAATCCAATGAAATTCTGCTCGAAGCGGCGCGCTATGCCAAGACGCTGGGTACAAGCATTTCCAAAGAGGGCACTTCGCTTCTGCTCAACGAGTCTTCTCTCGAATATAGGGGGGAGGATTTCGAACTCATCCTCATTCACATGTACACGGGTCTCAATTTTCTATTGTTGAACGATATCGACAGTGCCCGCGTCGAATTTAACCGCATAGCCCTTCAGCTCAAAGACATCAGACGCGAGGATGGCGCCGCATTCAAACAGAACATAATGGCGAAGTATCTCACCGCCGTATGCTATGAGGCGATCGGCGACCGCGACAACGACCGCAGCGCCCACGAGTTCGCTTATCTTGAGTGCCGGCAGATCTACGGCCTCGCCCCGGAGACACCCAACATAAAGGAAGATCTCGTTCGTCTTGCGCACAAACTCGGAGACAATGAGGGGCTCGAGACGTACGCCAAATTCGGCATCTCCTATACCCCTTCAAAAAACAACGGCGAACTGCTGCTGCTGCATCAGCGCGGCCGCGGAGCCTATAAAAAATCACGCGGCAAGCTGATGAACGATGAGGGTATGAGGGTTCTCATAGTCGTATCGCTCAACGGAATGACCCTTGCGGAAGGGGTCACTGTTGCGGCCGTTCTTGCCGCGCTGAGCAACGTGGAACATCCTATTCCGGATTACGCCCTTCCGCAGAACAAAATCGACCGCATCGGAGTGTCTGTGAACGGTGAAGCTGCCGGAAACAGCGCAACTCTCGAAGACATCGGCGCAACAGCCCGGCTATCTGCCGCCGAAAAATACACTGCGCAGAAAAACAGGGTTGCCGCGGGAATAGCGGTGAAGGCGGTAACGGCCTTCGCATCTGGAATGGCGGCAAAAAAAATCGCGGAAAACACCAGCCTGAAAGAAGCCTCAGGTCTTATCGGCTATATGGCCGGCGTCACCGTTGGAAGCGCACTCGTATCACAGATCAAGCCCGATCTTCGCTGCTGGCATACCCTTCCCCAATCGCTGCAGATAAGACGCCTGCAGCTGGAACCGGGAGAATATACGATTACTCTCGATTTACAGGACGAAAAGGGCAATGTCGTGACAACTGAAAAGCGAACTGTTCTTGTGAAGAAATCAAATCTGAACCTGCTAAACATCAGAACACTGTAAAGAAGCCTTCATTTTAAGCCGAATGCGGGCACTTTACGGCGGCAAACTGCAAAATCCGGCCCAAGACACGCAAGGAAACGCTTTTAAATTCTTATTGATTAATTCCCCCCCCCTCAAAGACTGACAGAACCTTGATCGCCGTTTCCTTTGCCTGTACGGAAAAGTCTGCGGAACACCCGTTTGCGCCTGCTTTTCTGTTTCTGTACACGTGTGACTGAAGCGCTAACTTCAAGACCTGAGAGGGAAAGCTTGAATTACGAATTTATCAATTCATTCACCCTGCCGGCCTGTATAATAGATGCGGAAGGTTCCCTTCTCTTTACAAATTCCCAGTTCACCGGTATTTTCGGCACCGATCGCTCAAGCCTGTCTCTTGACACCGAACATCAGCTGTACACCGATTACCGCAAAAAAGTCGCATCCAGTTACAACAAGGCTCTGAAAGGCATCCCTTCCCGCTGCTTTGTCGTCATGAGTACCGGCCCTGAAAAAAAGATACCCGCCGAGATTTACCTTTATCCGCTGCGTCTCGATGACGCATCAAACGGTATTCTGGCACTTTTCTACGAAGTGGAGTCTTCCCGGCTGTTTTCGTTCAATTCGCGCATCGCAAATGAAGCACAGCCCTCATCTCTCTACGAGTTTACGCCTTTTCCGGTACTGCAATTGTCGAAGGAGTGTGAAGTTGTCCAGGCAAGCATTTCAGCAGAGCAGTTTACCGGAGTTCCCCTTTCAAAGCTGTATGCCGTCGAGAACGCGTTTCTCACGATTTTTCAACCTTACGATCAGGAACGGCTGAAAGCCGCGGTCACCGAAATTGTCGGCGGCGCTTCGGCATTCAGGCGTATCAATGATTTGCATGTGACGAACCACGTGTCTGAAGAACGCTACTGCAATCTGCTCGTTTACCAGGCGAGAGAAAACGGAGCCACATACGGTGTGGAAATCATCGTTGAAGACCTCACCGACAGAAAAAAACTCGAAACCCGTCTTTCCAAGATGAACCGCATTCAGATTTTCAGCGACATCACCAAGGGACTCTTGCACTCTTTTAACAACATCATCAATGTGATCATCAATCGCACGCAGATGCTGATGCCCGTCACGGAAAAGACCTACATATACGACGGACTGCACTCGATTAACGAGTCGGCCCTGGATGCCGCCACGCAGATTCGCCGCATACAGGATTTTCTGAAATCGGAAAACTCCGAAGAATGCACCTCTTCTTCGGATATCATCGCCGTAATCAAGGACGCGATTGAGTTTGCACGAATACACTTCAAGGTTGAGTTCAAGGAGAAGGGGCGGGAAATATCGATCATCAAACACTATTACACCAAGGGAACAATCAGCGGCAATATTGCGACAATCCGTGAGATTTTCATCTCGATGATTTTCCGCATCTCATCACTCATCACGACAAAAGGAAAAATCGAAATTGAACTTTCCAACGATCAGGATCTTTCGTTTAAAGTTGAATTGAAAAAAGAATATATCGAAATCGAATCGATCGAACCGAACGAGGAATACCTGCCTCAAATCGAACTGAGACGCATTGCGGAGCGGCTCAACATACGGATTTTCGAGGAAGAATCCTCCGAGTCAGTCTCGATACGGGCGGTACTGCCCGCTTCAATGATAGAAAAATCCGGAAATGAACAAAAGAGAGATGAGGGCATACGCATTCGTGATCTCGACATCATGATTGTCGAAGACGATCCCGCACTTTCACAGATTCTTTTCGAACTGTTCGACCTCATGGGCAACCGGGTTTCGGTTTTCGATTCGGCCGAAGAAGCTCTCGTTGAAATAAAAAGTCATCCCTACGACATCGTCATCTCGGATTACGGACTAAAAAAAATGACGGGATTTGAACTGCTCGCAAAAACCAGAGAGCTTCATGAAAAGACCATTACCGTACTTCTCACCGGATGGATTCTGGACAACAAAAACGTCTATGGCAACTCTGTCGATATTTTCATGCAAAAACCCTTCCAGATTCAGGATCTGCTTATCGAAGCGGGAAAGAAGATCGCCGAAAAAAAGAACAATCGCTGAGAACAACAGGTATATTCATAAGGGCTTTATTCAGATCCCTTATTAAAATTAGGCCTTCGTATAAAAATGTTCTTGCTAAGTTTTTTTTGCCGTTATAGTATAACCGTGATTGTGTGCACTCGAGTCGAGGGCGCCTTGAAAAGCGGCTTTGTATTTTTACAGAGTATTGGTAAGCCTCTTTTGTTGTTCTTTGCACTTGCATGTTGTCATCAGGGAACATCGAAAACTGTCTTTTCGGGATTCCCCCATTACTAACTATACGGTCTGTCTCTGCAAACGCATCGCAATGTGACAGATTAAACATCACGGAGTTTGTTATGCTTGATTACAATCAAAATGAAGCGACAATTCAGGGAAAAAACGGAATCAACCTTGCCTACCGCTCCTGGAATACCACTGCCCGGGAAAAGGCTTTAGTGGTTATTGTACACGGTTTGGGCGACCATGCCGGACGATACGAGACGCTCATCAATGCTTTCAAAACAAGAGGCGTCAGCTTTTACGCGCTTGATCTTCGGGGTCATGGAAAGTCACAGGGCAAAAGAGGTCATGTCGAATCTTTTCTTGATCATGTCGAAGATCTGAAATACTTCATTAACCATGTCAAAGAGATCAACAACGAGAAACCGCTCATTCTGGTCGGTCACAGCATGGGGGGATCCATCGCGGCCCGTTACGCGCTGACCTATCAGGACGATATCGATGCGCTTGTTCTTTCTTCACCCGCGTTCAAGCCGGTTGTCACAAAATCGCAGTTTATGCAGACGATAGCTCCTTTTCTGTCGATGATAGCCCCGCCCTTCTCTGTAAACTCAGAAATCGACCCGGAAAAGATATCGCATGATCCCGAAGCGGTAAAAGCATACCGGGATGACGATCTTGTACACGACCAGATTACGCTTAAATGCTGGGATGAATTTTCAAAAAACAACGAAAACTGTCTCGACCGCGCAATGGAGATACAGCTCCCTGTTTTTATCATGCACGGAACACAGGACGGCATAGCCGACATCGAGGGATCACACCTTTTCTTCGACAAGATATCATCAACCGACAAGACTTTCGAATCAGCCGAGGGCTGTTTCCATGAGATTCTGAACGAAGACAGGGATCTGCGTGCCAAGCCTCTGAATAATCTCGTCAAGTGGGTACTCGCCCACATCAAGTTCGAGCCGAAACCGGAAGTGCGCAAGTCGCCCCTTAATCTCTCAGTCAAATCGGGCGCGCCGAAAGCAAGCCCGGCCAAAAAGACAGCCACCAAAAGCGCCGCAAAAAAAAGCGCAGCTGTTAAAAAAACAGCCGCTAAAAGCACTGCAAAGAAGGCTGCCGTCAAAAAAGCTCCGGTCAAGAAAACGACAGTGAAGAAAGCGACAGTCAAAAAAGCCGCCGTCAAGAAAACAACCGTAAAGAAAGCGGCAAGCGTAAAGAGCTCTGCAAAAAAATCTACTGCGAAGAAAGCCGTCAAAAAAACCGGGAGCACAAAGAAATAAGTAAAGCTCCCAACTTTCTTCTTTTACGATAACGGCATTACCAAATCAACCCCGGACTTCCGGGGTTTTTTCTTAAACTGCCGCTTCGCTCTTACCGATACTCCAAGCAGACCTTCCATTTTGACCAGGAGTCTCCGCTACGCCGATGACACCGAGACATAAAGCGCCGCGTCCTATCAGACCTCGATTTACCGCTGCGGCAATTCTCATACTTGTTTTCTTTTCTTCGACACTGCTGTCTGCCGAGCCGACTTCATATGATTTCCTCTTTGCTGTCGAGTACAGGGAAGGCCCTACCGCAAACCCGATCAGGGAGTATGCTCTTTTCCGGCGCGGACATAAAGCCTATTTTCAGATGAGGGCTTCTGACGGAAAAGACTTCAAGCGCCCGCTTGACGAACAGGATTATCGCGACATGATAAAAAAGCTCAACGGGGCCGGAATGTTGTATCTGAAAGAAAACAAAATCGACGGCTACTGCGGCGCGCATTACAAACTGATTCTGTCATACAAGGGAACACTGACAGAGAGTTATTACTATCCGGAAGCCGGTGCGCAGGGCGGCGATAAATGTTTTCCCGAACTTCTGGTTCGCACGATGAGAAACGGGGGGATATATTTCTCACCCGAGTAAACAGCAACGCTATGATTAATACTTCGGTTTTCACTGGAAAGTATCGCGGCTCTGCCTGCATGGAAAACGGAGATTCTCTTCTAACAAAAAAATGGACAAATACAAAAAAACTGATAGTAAAAGCAATTAATTTTCTCACCTTTAAAATATATATTGACAATGAGCAAAAACTTTTGTGGTATTAGTCCGGTAATTAGCACTTAATAACATGTATATATATCTATGGAGGATTCTGATATGTTAAGAAAAGTTGCAATGACTTTAGGAATTATAGCCATTCTCTTTTCGATACCTCTTTTCTCACAGGAGGGCGCTTCTGAAGAACCGTCGATTGCTCCCGTTGAGGAACCGGCAATTGAAGAGGCATCGACATTCTCGCTCGAAGAGGTTACGGCAGACAGCCCGACTTCGAGTGTCGGCGTAGAGCCGCCTGCCGTTGTAGACGCGCAGGAACCGTCTCAGGCTCAGCCCGCCGCACAACCGGCTTCTTCATCCGACTACACTGTTGTCGGCCAGGCCGGACTTGCAAAGACGTATTTTGACGGTGTTAACACCTACGCAAACTCTCTGGTTCGTTTCAAACTCCGTTCATCGGACAATTTCCAGACCGACCAGATCAAGTATGTAATGGATGATACCGGCGAGCTGGATTACACCGACCCTTTCTCTATCGATGAAGAAGGCCGTCATTCAATACAGTATTACAGTATTGACCGTATCGGAAACATCGAGAACAAGAAAGTGTTTTCCGTTTACATCGACAACACTCCTCCGGATGTCGTTGTTACCACCGAGATTCCTGTTGTAAACATCGACGGCAGATACTACATCTCAAGCGGCAATAC
>JAEWVL010000401.1 GCA_023396665.1 Spirochaetota bacterium | reverse complement strand
TACCGCAGCCCTGTATACTGGTAAAGCGTGCACGCTGCTGTATGAACTGATCAACCGCTTGATTTCATTTATTGCATCGCTTCCCCTGCATCTACGGACGGAAAGCGCACTTCCTCTGCTGGCATTTTTGCTTTTGCTACTGTGTATTACATGTTCCGCTGCTCTGAAAAAGAAGCATCTTTTCTTATTAATTGCCCTGTATGCTCTGTTTTTCACTTTTTTCTCACATCGCGTGATCGAATCACATTCAAATGACCAAAGTCTACATTTTGACGGCAAAACGATGATTATTGAGGGAAACATCGACCGGCAATCGATAAACAAAATTGAACAGATCGTCATCAACAGGATGCCGGACAGCATTATCGTTATCGCTGGAAAAGAGTTTTTTCATTGCCGGAAAGATTACTATTCACTGTTCAAACGAATTGAAGTCGACACTCTGGTCATCAACAGGAAGCGTCTAAGAACCTTATCGCATGCATTTCGGGATTTAATTGAAGAAGAAGGAATACGCATCGTTGCACCCGGAAAAAAAATAACCAATCCGGATGGATTATCAAGTTCAGCGAAAATTCCGGATTTCGGATTGCTCTTTTGTAAAACCGAATTGAAGAAAATACTTGAATTTTGACATAATGACGCTAAAGTGTATATTATTGACTTTAGCCTGTACCGACTGACGGATGACCGGCATATACACAACAACAAACGGCTGCCTTTCTTACGGAAGCCGCATGAACCTGAAACAGTCTTCGATTCTGCTTACGTGATAGGGGTTATTGAGTGGCACTTTACAAACTGGGCAGTTCGGTTCCGGAAGATTTACGAAAAGAACTGCTCGATACCCTTTACAGCGGAGAAAAGACGCTCATACGTCTGACTTTTCCCGAAAAAATCATCATGGAATTTCTAAACGGTGTGATCGCAAACGTACTGGGTCACGCCGATCTTATCTTTTTGCTCGACACCTTTGTGACGATTCTACGTGAGTCACTGCTGAATGCGGTCAAGGCCAACGCGAAAAGGATATACTTCGAACAGCACAAAACAGATATCAACAACGACCTTGCCTACACCTTGCTGATGCGCAAATTCAAATCAGAAATAATCGGCGATATGGCCGCAATAGAATCCGAACTGAGGGGAAGCGCTTACTATGTGGAGATAGAGCTTTGCCTGGCGGAAAACTCAATTTTTCTGGCAATTCGCAACAACTCTCCCATTCTTCCGAAAGAACAGGAAAGAATAACGCAGAGAATTACCCGTGCATGGGAGTTTCATGACTTTTCCGAAGCCTATGACACGATGTACGACGAGACCGAAGGGGCCGGTCTGGGCATAATTCTGACCATTTTGCTTTTAAAAAATATGGGGGTCACACAGGACGATTACAGTATCACCTGCGACAAGGGCATCACGACGATGAGTCTGTCCATACCCAGAAAGATCAAGCAGGAAGAAATTGTAACTGAAGTTAAAAACAAAATTCTCCGTGAAATAGAATTGCTGCCGACTTTTCCGAACAATATCGTTGAGCTGCAAATGATGTGCGATAATCCGAAATCATCAATATCGGTAATTTCAGAGAAGATCAGCACCGATCCGTCTCTGGTGGCTGATCTTCTGAAACTCTCGAACTCTGCCGGTTTTGTGACCCAGCGTCGTGTTGACAATATCAACGATGCGCTGATGCGCATCGGCCTGACAAATCTGAAGTACATCCTTATAGCAGCCAGCACCCGGAAAATAATGGACAAGCGCTACAAGCAGTTTGGCAAAATATGGAACCATTGCCTTCAGGTAGCCTCTTTTGCCAAAAGCCTTTCCGTGAAATGCAATCTGAAACGCCTCTCAGATCAGGTCTTTATCCCCTCGCTGCTGCATGATCTGGGAAAAATCGTACTGCTCTCGGTCGATCTCGAACTGACAAACTGGATTGCCGATTTCGTGATGCACCGCGGCATTCGCTCCACAACGATTCTTGAGGAG
The DNA here is from genome assembly GCA_023396665.1 of Spirochaetota bacterium. Lineage (GTDB taxonomy): Bacteria > Spirochaetota > UBA4802 > UBA4802 > JAFGJZ01 > JAEWVL01. The sequence goes on along the minus strand of JAEWVL010000401.1, from coordinate 9,381 downwards.
GTGGCGATTGGTATCAGCCACTCATCGATAGGAAAACTTGTCGCTCAGAAGTGGAATTTCTCCGACTTTCTCATGGATGGCATCGCGTATCATCATGCACCGTTGCAGGCGCCGGAAATACACCGGGATATTGTTTATATCACCTACCTCGCAAATATTCTTGTGGGGGTTACGGCAAAAAAATACTCGTTTGAACACGCTGATCCGACAGTTCTCGAATCGCTGGGTATCGGGAAGGATTCTCTGGAGGAGATGCTCAACTATTGCAAAGCCAATTTTCAACAGCAAAATCAATAAAGAAGCAGCATCGTACCTTTAAAAAAATTCTGGTAAAATGAGCGCGTTAAATGTTACTGGAATTTCTTTCGAGGTGCATTAATGCGGATCATAACCACACCCAATGGACACAAGAGTGTCGAAATCGTAGAAAAGGATCGCACCATACGATTACACTCTTTTTTCGAACCCGAAAAAGAAGCGATGAGAGCTGTCAGCCAGTTCAAATCAGCAGAAGGAAGACTCATTCTCGTTGCGGGTCTCGCTCTGGCCTGGCATGTCAGGGCACTTCGTGAACGTTTTCCCGAAAGGAAAATAGTGGTCATCGAACGATCTGATGAAATGCGCAAGGCCTGCCTCGAACATACGCCGGAAAACGTACAGGGCGCGGCAATTATCACCGATGAGCGCGATATCGAACACTATCTTGCCGCCGAGGATATTTCGACATTCAAGGGCTTTGATCTTTTCATTCACCGGCAATCATATTCGCTCGATCCTGCATTTTACGACACACTTGTCGGACACTTCGGTAAGGCCGTTTCATCCAGAATCAGCGACCTTCTCACCCGCTGTGAATTTGAGGAACGCTGGGTTCTCAATACGATTCTAAATCTGCCCTACTACATTAAAGGCATACCCGTTAAAAATTTTTTCAACAAATTCAGGGGTTACCCGGGCATCCTCGTATCAGCCGGCCCCTCACTGCGTGAAAATGCGGAATATCTGAAAACGGCCAATGACAGGGCGCTGATCGTTTGCGTTGATACCGCCTACAAGGTGTTGCTGCGACTCGGAATACGTCCGCACATCGTGATGGTACTCGACGCGCAAAAACACAGCCGGCTGCATTTTCTCGGTGTCGCACATGATGTGCCCCTGCTTGCGGATCTCGTCAGCTCCCCCCTGGTTCTGCGTTCCTGGCAGTGCCCTCCCATCATCAGTACGACCGCAAAATATTACGAAGACGGTAACGGAAAACCATGCCGGGAAACCACACCCTTCGTTGATTTCATCGAAAAGCACGCCGATTCACCGGGGGACATTCAGTCGGGAGGATCGGTCGCAACGAGTCTGTTCGATTTTCTGCTGAACGCGGGATGCTCTCAGATTATTCTCGTTGGTCAGGATCTTGCCTATACCGGAAGGGAAATTCACGCAAGCGGAACATACCATAACGACCGATGGCTGAAAACGACTGACCGCTTCACCTCACTTGAATCGATTAATCAGGCGGTCATCAGGAAGCGTCGTATCCGCCACGTTCCCGCCGTCAAAGGGGGAACCGTAGTAACTGATTTTGTTCTCGATCTGTACCGTCACTGGTTTGAGGATTCGGCATCACGCGTTCCGCTTGCGGTCATCAACGCTTCGGCCAACGGGGCAGTCATCGCAAATACCCGGCAGCGGGAACTTTCTTCATTGATAGATTCACTTGAAAAGAAAGACCCTGCACCGGAACAGATCATTCGTTCTGTTATGGAGAAAGGACATTCCATCACGGCTGATAAAATGAAAGAGGCCCTGCAAATGCTCGTGACAACGGGTGAAGAAGCGGGAACAATGGACAATCAGCGGGCGATTGATCTTGCTGATAGAAACGAATTCGCGGGAGTATTTACGCCCTTCGTAAAGAAAAGCGATATCTACGCAACGCGGCATTCTTTCGCCGCCGATAAAAAATGTGAGCTGATTGCTTCAGAAATAAAACGCGCAGCCCTGCTTATCGGACAAAACGCCGCACAGGCACTAAAGGTAATTAAAGAAAATGAACAATGACAGATTATTTCGCATGAGTGCAGGCGAGGACAAACTCAGAATCTACGCGGTCGATTGCTCGAATATCGCCCGCGAGCTGTGTCATTTGCATCAATGCAACCCGCACAGCGGACGGCTCTTTGCCGAATCACTTGCAGCCGCCCTGCTTTTGTCGGCGACACTGAAAGTCGACTCGGATCAGAATCTGACCTACCGTATACAGGGAAACGGGAAAGTAAGGCAGATCATCGTACAGGCCGACGCCAGGGGAAACGTGCGCGGCTATATATCGAACCCCGAACAGTTTTCTGAAGCAGGAAAGGAGAAAATTTTTGATGAGCTGATCGGCCCCGGACTTATCAGTATAACGAAGGATCTTGGCTTCGGTGATCCCTACACCGGTGTAAGTCCGCTGCTCTACGGTTCTGTTGCCAGGGATACAGCCTATTATTTGACGAATTCGGAACAGGTACCTTCGGCAATTGTCATCGGTACCGCCAATGATGACAAAGGCATCGCAAAAGCGGGGGGGATACTCATCCAGACTTTTCCCGACACCCCGGAATCATCAATCACCAAACTGGAACAATCGATCGCCTCGGCAAGGGAATCGCTTTCGAATCATCTCAATGCCGGTAAAGACATTCGCGAATATGTCAGCATGCTCTTTGCACAAAACCCTGTCAGCGAACTCACCGCAACCGAGATTCAAACGAACTGCCGCTGTTCGCGAGAGATTCTCGCGGCAACACTCGCACATGTCGATACTGCGGAACTGAAGGATATGATAGAAAAAGACAATGGCGCAGAGGCGAACTGTTCGTTCTGTAAAATGAGCTACAGGTTCACCTCCGAAGAATTGCAGGCCTTCATCGACGCCAAAGAGCCGGAAATCCCCCCGCAAGTTCATTAGCAGTTTGCTGAAAAACAGCAAACTGCTAAGCGGTACATGGATGTACCGACATTTTTCGAGGCTTATTCCGAATAAAAAGCCGAGAAAAATGCGAGTTTCGGCAAATTCATTTTGCCGAAACGACCCTGCTTAAGTCCACGATGGACTTAAGCAGGAAACTGTTAGATGCTAATTGCATAACAGGACATAGTAAACCCGCATGCAATGAATACGTATTCTCCTGTCGAAAAAAAAGCGGCTTTGCGCAGACAAAGTGGTGAAAGCCCTACCTTGTTGCAGTACATTCACTCTGCGCAGAGCCCTTCGATGCCCACACGCATCTATCGAACGTGTAAATCACCTGAAAACACGTGGATGCGGATTCAGAAGCATCACTTTGCCGCAGTTGTGATTCTGCACATCTGTAAAGGGGGAGTTTATGTTCTCGCAAAGCGCCATTCAATCATTCACTTTCGGAATCATTTCAGCCATATCACTGCCGCTCGGGGCGATCACAATTCTGTTGTGGAAACCGGGAGAGAAAACGATCGCGGCTCTCATGGCCTTCGGCGGTGGCGCACTGTTGGCGGCACTCACCATTGATCTTGTCGGAAACGCCCTGGATCACGGCCATTTTTATCCTCTCGCCCTCGGCTGCATTGCGGGCGGTATTCTGTTTGTGATTCTCGATTTTGCGGTAAATTCCAAGGGGGGATTTCTGAGAAAATCCTCAACCACCTATGATTATCTGAAAAAAATGAAAACAAAGGAAGTCAGGGAACTCTTTGAACGGCTCTCCGTCATTGCTCTTTTCCAAAATCTTCCACCGGAACAGGTAAGTCGTCTGATCCCATTTATCAGCCGCGTCAGCTATCCCGGTGGAACAATGATAATGGAACAGAACGCCCCGGGGGAAAGTCTTCTGCTAATCGACAACGGAGAGGTCGATATCGTCGACAGTAAAAGAAACACGATTATCGACGTACTCAAAGCCGGTGATGTCGTTGGTGAAATGGCACTGGTTACCGGTGAAAAACGTTCGGCGAGCGTTATTGCCCGAAACGATGTCGATGGCTGGCTGCTCGAACGCAATGATTTCGAACGGGTTCTCCGGGACGCCCCGGTTCTTGCAAAAGCTTTTCATGAAATCGTCGAAAAGCGCATTGAACTGCTGAAAAACGCAAACGCACTCGACGAAAGCACAGCCGCAGGTTGGCGTTCAAAGGCTTCGAATGCACTCGACAGCTGGATCACCGGTCCTACCGAAGAGGAAATAAAGAAGGCAAGTGAAGAGCATCATGGCGCCCCTCTCGCCATATGGATGGGTATTCTGCTCGACGGCATTCCGGAGTCTTTCGTGATCGGCGCCAGCACCATTCATGCTAGCATCTCATTCTCGCTTGTCGCCGGACTGTTTCTCTCGAACTATCCCGAGGCACTATCGAGTTCGATGGGCATGCGTCGCCAGGGTACGGGAAATGCCAAAATTGTCATGATGTGGGGCTCACTGACGCTGATAACGGGAATCGGCGCTTTTTTCGGACATCTGTTTTTTCAATCCGCTCCCGGCTGGCTCTTTGCCGGTACAGAGGGATGCGCTGCCGGGGCAATGCTGACGATGATAGCACAAACCATGCTGCCCGAAGCCTACCGTAAGGGGGGATGGATCACGGGACTTGCGACGCTCAGCGGTTTTCTCGCCGCAATATTTTTCAAGGTACTGGAATGACGGTTTTTCTCCACTCCCTGTCGCCGTAATTGCCGGAAAATGCGCTAAGCTTGTTCAGGTGCTCATCAATAATCTTATTGTACAGCGCTTTACGCCTTTCCATCGGAACGGATTCGATCGTGAGATACAGAAAAATCGCGTTGATCTCCGAGTGTTCGATTTCGTGTGCCAGTTCGTATGCATCATCAAGATTGCGAATTTCATCATAATTGATGACAGACATCTTTTTGTTGAGAATTATTATTTTCTGAATCATTTCCTGGGGAGCGCTGACGTGTAATTGCTGTTCCCTTAAGCCCTCCAAAGATTCGCGCAGCAACGCAACATGCACCAATTCGTCATTTGCGAGAGAGGCAAAAAAATCAGCAACCGGCTTTTTGTCAGCGAACATTGCCGCCATCTGACGGTATATCGCAACAGCCATTTTCTCGACTTTAATTGAAAGTTCAAACAGGTCCGCTATCGTCTTTTCTTGATTCATCATGCCGTCCAATATATCAACATATTGCCCCCTCGTCTCAATACTTTTTTCAGTAGAAACAATATCCACCCCATGCAATCACCTCCGCGTCATTCTGATTTTCTGCTCACCGCCGGCCGCAGGATTGATTGTATTGAGCGGAAAATCGATGAGTGCAGGACAGAGAACTGATCAAGGGGAAAGCGGGGCCGCTCCTTTTGGTTACGGAAAATCAGTCAAGAAGATGCATTGCGACAAGATCTTCAACCATGAAATTTTTCTTTTCAAGACGGTCTAGACATTTCACTATCACCGCCATACCTTTCACATAGCTCAGGGCACCGTCAATTTTTGTCTCAAAACAAAGAGATGAATCTTCATCGCCGATACTGATGCGATGATAGGCATGCTGCTGAAGTGAATTTATACTCATTTTCCGCTGCTGTGCGGGATCACGAATGCTGACAAGCGACTCTTTCGGCACACCAAGATACTCGCAGAATTTCAATGCGGTACCGGGAAGTGATTTTTTTTCTGCCTGATGGCTTTCTGTCACCGTTATATGATCACCGTGGAACAGCTCTCCCGCAATTCGTAACAGATAGATAAATTTGATAATCCGAATATCCAGATTGGGGGCATTGACGTACGTGATTGTCCCGCTTGGCGGTTCTTTCATCGCAATATCTTTTTCTGTGGCGGCCTGAATATAGGCAGCGCCGCTATGCAATGCCGCAGTGAGACTTTCCTCATATTGACGCCCCGAACCGATATGCACAAAAACGCTCTCGTCATCAGCCCTAATGCCGCTAAAGTACCGCTTTACAGATAGTGTTGAGTAAGCGGGAAAATTAATCACTATGGTATCCGCAAGCTTTCCGTTACCGACGACAATCAGTTCTTTCATTTCAGAGCCACCATCATATGCATGCAAATGCCATTCAGCCCGCATTAGTTTCCCAACCCATCACACCTGTGCCGCTACCTGTCAAGAGATTTGCTTTATGCTGAGGGACTTACCTACAGGGCCAGCTCCGTTATGAGTATCCGCTTCGTTTATCGCAACAGCTTCGCAATACTTTTTCCGGTATAACTGTCCCTGCAATTTGCGATCTCAGCAGGTCTGCCGGCGGCGACAAGTGATCCCCCCGCTTCGCCGCCTTCAGGGCCGAGATCGACGATATGATCGACACAGGCGACAATATCGGCGTGATGCTCGATCATGATGACGGTGTTGCCGTCATCGGCAAGTGCCCGCAAAAGTGAAAAAAGATGGGCGATATCCGAACCGTGAAGTCCGCTGGTCGGTTCATCGAGCAGATACAGTGTATTTCCCCCCTTCGCCGAACAAAGACTCTTGGCCAGCTTGAGCCGTTGAGCCTCACCACCCGAAAGTGTTGCACTGTTCTGTCCGAGCCGCAGATAGGAAAGACCGACATCATCAAGAAGCCGCAATATTCGTGTCAAATTTTCGTTGGCGCAAAACAGCTCACGCGCCTCGGCCACACTCATTTCAAGAACATCATGAATGCTTTTGTCTTTATAGCGTACGGCAAGAACCTCCTGTTTGTAGCGTCTACCTTCGCAAACGGGACAGGTGATCCAGACGTTATCGAGATAGGCCGCCGCGATCATGCCGTCACCGCCGCAATGATCGCACTGCCCGCTCTTCGCGTTAAAACTGAAATGCCCCGCATCAAAACCGGCACGCTTTGCCGCATCACTGGACGCGAACAGCTTTCGTAATTCATCCATTATGCCGGTGTAGGTCGCGGGAACGGATCTGGGTGTTCGGCCGATTGGAGACTGGTCGGCCAGCACTACCGATGAAAATCCTGCGATAAAATCTATTTTGTCACACTCGACAGGACGCGGATCTCCCGCAAGATAACTGCTGACCGAAGGATACAGCACTCCCCTCAGCAGGCTCGACTTACCGCTGCCGCTTACTCCGCAGATACAGCTTATTGCAGCCGCGGGAAATTCGACGTCGATGGATTTGAGATTGTGACAGCGGGCACCGTAAATTTTTATGCCGGAAGCGGCGGCCCCGGAGAGCCCGTCTGCTTTTGGCGCAATGGCGGTATCACCCCGAAGATAGCGTGCGCTTTCGCAATCTGTCTTAAGCAGTTCTTCAACGCTTCCTTCAAAAACGAGATAGCCGCCCGCTGCTCCGGCTTGCGGACCAATTTCAATTATGTTCTCCGCTTTCGAGATAAGATCACGGTTATGCTCGACAAAAACGATGCTGTTTCCCCTTTCACGGAGGGCAAGCAGCGTTGCCCAAAGACGCTCATAATCTTTCGGATGCAGACCTGCCGAGGGTTCATCGAATATATACAGTACACCGGAAATATCTCCGCAGAACTGGGCGACGAGTTTGATACGCTGTAATTCACCACCGGAAAGCGTCGGAACGCTTCTGTCCAGCGTGAGATAGCCGAGGCCGAGATCAATACAGGTGCACAGAATTTTGTAAAGATGCTGCACAATCGTCGCGACCATCTCGTACTCGTTGTCCGGCAGCGTTGCCAGCAGATCCTTACACCAATCGGCGGCGGCACGAACGCTCATCGCGCTTATCTCGGGGAAACGCTTTCCCGCGACGCTCACCATGCGCCCCTCCCGGGAAAGACGCTCGCCCTGACAGGCGGGACAAATTGAATCCTTTACAAAGGGCGCGAACGAAGCCGCACTTCGTTCTGACATCAATCGCTGTAGTATGTTGATGACACCTTCTGCCGGCCGCTGAATTTCACCTTTACGCCCGGTTTTACTGTGATCGATGTGCAGTCGGACGACACGCCCCTCAGAGCCGTACAGATATTGCCGTTTGAACTCTGCGGGCAGTTCGCGCCATGGCGTTTCCAGATCAACCTGCAGATCATCGGCCAGCGCAAAGACTTCACCCTTCATCCAGTTGTGATTCGGATTTTTCAGAAAACTGCGCAATTTGCCGTGAAAGCGCGAAGCGCCGTCGAGCAGTGACAGATTCCCGTCTATGATGACGCTTTCTTCGTCGATAACCGACGTTATCCCCCTGCCGCTGCACACCGGACACATGCTTTCTGGATCATTAAAACTGAACAGTGAAGGATGCATATCAAAAATAATTCTATCACAGTGAAAACACATCTGTCTGGTCTGCATGACAAACGATTCTCCGTCATCCACCGAAGCGTAGAAGGCGCCCTTTCCCCGCTCAAGTGCGCTATCGACAGCCTGTTCCGGAGGCATCACCATATCCTCACCATCAAGGGTACAGATACGGACTTTTCTCTGTTTTAAAAGAAACTGCACTATTGCATCCCGGCTCATCACCACAAGTGGCTCGCCGCAATCGGGACAGTAACGCAGACCGATCGATGCGTAAAGCTGTCGCAGCAGATTGCTCATTCCGCTAACCGTCGCCAGCGTTGAACGGCTGTTTCCAGTAATGCTTTTTTGAGAAACCGCAATCGCGGGGATGATCCCCTGCATCGAATCGAAGGCGGGTTTCGCATCGCTGCTGTCCACTCCGCTCGCATCGAGAAAACGCCTGCGGCATTCGGTATAGATCGTGTCAAACGCGAGACTCGATTTGCCGCTTCCGCTGACACCGCATATCGCCGTTATTTTATTGTAGGGCACACTCACATCAATCGCCTTGAGATTGTTCTGCCGTGCGCCCTTTACAAGAATCGCTTCGTGCCGAATGGCAGTCCCGCTTGTAGTACAATCAGTTTGCGTGCGAGTCGAACGAAGCTGCTGCTTTTGCAGCAATTCGACAAGGGGGGATAGGGCCAGAGAAAGATCGCCATCCCGGTAATCACTGTCATCAAGCTGTCGCGGCCAATGTGCAAGCCATTCGGGAACTGCTGCATTATCAACTCTGTCCTTTTCCGGATCATAGGCCGCGACTCCCAGCAAGGGGGTCCCGTCGAAGCAGTCCAGTCGTGTTACGCGTACGATATTCTTTTCAATGCCGAGAATTCGTGCGCTTGTCAGTGCAAGCGGATTCGGCCGTACCGGACTTCGTGTCGCAAAAACACCGCAACGCGGAGCCCTCTCGTAAGGAGGATTGCACTGTGTTGTTTTACGATAGCGCGGCTTGTCGAAGCGATGAAACCACCAGATTATCTTCAGATGACTCGCCTTGCGGAAGAGTCGTTCACAGTCAACTGCAGCGTCAAAGTGAAATTCAAAGTGCCCCTTATTCCTGACGATATGACCCAGAACAGTGAGCCGTATATCCATAATTTCAGCTCCGCATAGTTTGTTCTGCTT
>JAEWVL010000263.1 GCA_023396665.1 Spirochaetota bacterium | reverse complement strand
GTATCGATCCCATTCCCCCCAACACAACAAAGCAGAGTATGACTATCGACTCCCAAAGGGTAAAGCTCGCAGGATTTATAAAAGTCGTCTTTGCGGCAAAGAGAACGCCGGCAAAGCCTGCCCAGGTGGCACCAAGCGCGAAAGAGGTCAATTTCGTTGTCGAGATATTGATCCCCATCGACTTTGAGGCTATCTCATCTTCACGAAGCGCCTGCCATGCACGTCCGATACGCGAGTTTTCAAGGCGATAAACGATGAACAGCGTCAGCACCGTCATGCCCAGAATTATCAGATACATGTATATCGAAGCCTGCGGCAGTTTCAGTTTCATCCCGACAAATCCCGGCCGCGCGATGGCGCGAATACCGCTCGGCCCTTGCGTGAAAGAGCCCCAATTCTCGAGAACGAGCTTGGTTATCTCTCCGAAAGCGAGCGTAACGATCGCAAGGTAGTCACCGCGAAGCCGAAGAACCGGCAGCGACAACAACAGACCGAAAAGCGTGCTGACCAATGCCGCAATGGGAAGCGCGGTCCAGAATCCGATACCGAAATTAACATTGAGAAGCGCGTAGGTATAGGCTCCGACGGCGTAAAAGGCGACAAAGCCCAGATTGAGCATTCCGCCAAGACCGACGACCACATTCAGTCCCAGACCGAGCATCACATAGATCAGCGCCGTGGAAAGAACCGTGACCTGATAGAGCGATCCGACGAAGGGAATGATCGCGAAAAGCACAAGCACAATACCCATGGCGGGATACATGTATTTCGGGTCATGAAAGAGCGCCAGATTTACCTGCTTCTTTTCCATTCCCATGCGTGCATCCCGCCGTTTAAGAAAGAAGCGCCAGAGAAAAGAGAGAAAAAAAGTCCCTATTCCGAGTATGAAAACATAGTTCCAACGCCAGGTTATGGTACGGTGAATGGTATTGACCTTTACAACGACAAGCGGCAGTGTAAAGAACATGAACCACAGTGCAGCCAACAGCGATTTAAAGCACTCTGACACAATCTTGCCCCAGAGCGGCCCGAATCTGTTTATCAGGAAAGCATCAAGTTTTTTTTCGTTCATCTGTTTGCCTACACCTTCTGATTCTCAGATTTTCCGAGTAATCCCTCGGGTTTGAAAATCAATATGATGATAAGAAAGATAAAAGCAAAGGCATCCTCGTAATCGCTCGAGATGTAGCCGCTGCCGAAACTCTCGGTCAGGCCGAGAACGAGCGAACCGAGCACCGCTCCGGGAATACTGCCTATCCCCCCCAAAACGGCGGCGACAAAGGCCTTGATGCCCGCAAGAAAACCGATGTAGTAATTCATCTGCCCCGTGTTCGAACTGATCATAACTCCACCGAGAGAAGCGGTCGCCGCTCCGAGAAGAAAGGTTATCGAGATGATTTTGTTGACATTGATACCGATCAGCTGCGCCATCGTTTTATCCTGCGAAGTGGCACGCATCGCTTTTCCGATTCGTGTGAATTTTATGAGAATCGTCAGAAGAACCATGACTACTATTGTCGTGATAATGATGATGAACTGGCTTGAACTTATCACATTTTGAAAGGGAGCCAGCGCCTTTATTTCAGGCATCAGAGCGGGATAGGGAAGAAAATCCGGCGTCTGCAGAAGAAGCACAAGATTTTGCAAAAAGATGGACATTCCTATCGCACTGATCAAAACAGAAAGTCTGGGCGAACCGCGAAGCGGTTTGTAGGCGATTTTTTCCATCGTGTAGGCGAACGAGGACGCAACAGCAATTGCTATCAGAAGTGAAAGTATCATGTTTATGTACATGTTTGTTTCGGGCATGGTATACGATATCACCGTCGAAACGATCAGCGCCGTAAACGCACCGATCATGTATATCTCACCGTGGGCGAAGTTGATCAGCTGCACGATGCCGTAAACCATCGTATAGCCCAATGCGATGAGCGCGTAAATACTGCCCTTTGCCAGCCCCCCCATGAGGAGCCCAATAAAAAGATCCAATTGCATGATGCCTCCGGTTAATCGGACACAATCAAGATGCCCGGGTTATAAGGACGTAAGAGAACAATGAAGTTCTCAAAAGTGAGTAAGGGGAGCAAGATGCTCCCCTTACTGCCAATTTTCTATTTCACTTCAACGTAAACGCCGTTTTTTACCTGATAAACGGCAAAGCCGATACCGATAGCGTCTCCACGCTCATCAAAACTGATAGTACCGAGTGTGGTATCCACCTTCTCTGAACGAAGCGCAGCGGCAACTTTCTCAACATCGGTTGAATTCGCCTTGTCGATAGCATTGAAAAGCGCCTGTGCAGCGGCGTAAGCGTTTATATAGAAGGCTCCATGCTCGGAAGCGAATTTATCCTGATGTGCCTTGATCGCCTTCTGTGCAATCGGGCTTGCAGTGGTGTCGATGGGACCCGAAGCATAGACCCCTTCGGCATACTCACCGGCAACCTTTATGAAAGTGTCGTCTTTTACCCCGTCATCGGAGATAAAGGGGATATCCATTCCCTTTTTCTTTATCTGTGTTACAATCTTGGATGCCTCGGGGTGATAACCGCCGTAGATTATACATTCGGCTCCGGAAGCCTGAATCTTGTTGATGATGGCGCTGTAATCGACCGCACTGGGTGTAATTCCCTCAAAAAGAACCACTTCAGCCTTGCCGCCCGCCTCGATGAAGCTTTTTGCGAATTCGGCGAAACCCTTACCGTAATCGCCTTTGTCGTGTATTACGGCAATTTTCTTCATGCCAAGTTTGTCGGTGGCAAAATCGACGTCAAGCTTGGCCTGTGCATCGTCCGGTGCGATGGTTCTGAAAAAAACCGGATAATCCCCACTTTGTGTAAGTGGCGGGTTGGTAGCCGAAGGCGAAATACAGATTATTTCCGATTCGTTGTAAATACCAAGTGCTGCCTTCGTGGCACCGCTGCAGATATGGCCGATAACCGCAACGACCTCGTCACCGACAAGCTTGGTTGCGGTATTTGTCGCAACCTCGGGCTTGCACTGGTCATCCTCTATAACGAGTCTGATCATTTTGCCGTCAATACCACCGGCGGCATTGATTTCTTCGGCAACGATCTTGACCGCGTTGACTGTCGGCAAACCATATGACGCCAGATCTCCGCTGTGCGCCCCAGCCACACCGATAACGATCTCTTTAGAGCCCATAGCCTTGTTGCATGATGAAAACGCAAGAACAAGCGCTACGAGAAGAAGGGCTGTAAGTTTTCCCGCTTTTCTCATATAATCCTCCATAATTTTAACATCGGTCATCCTGATACTTGCACGCAAAACGGCCGCATGCATACCGATTCCCTTTATACATCGGGTCACTTTATCAATTAATAAGGGCAGCGATCAAACTATTTTTTGCTTTCGTTTCACTTTTAAGGGGTGGATACAAAAATGTAGGATTTCAGGGATCGTCGAATATGCTGTACCCGTATGCATGTGACTTCGTTGACTTATGGAATTATTCGGGATTCATATGATCTGTTGAATTGAACTTGAATTTTATTTTTCCAAAACAGAATATTTTCACCCCATACGTTTTATTTCGGAATACCGGGACAAGGAGATGTCTACAGGCATATCTTTACAGCCCCCCTGTTATTTTATACGCATCCCTTATTGAACTTGACAAGTGCCGCTGTTTGAGCTTTCATAGAAGCTGTCTTTGACAGACTGCGATCTCAAGGTACAGGTCGCTCATTCAGAGAATAAATATCAGATAACCCAGGCAGACCAGCCCTTTCGCATAAAGGAGTGTTTATGAAAGACGAGAAAAAGGCCCATAGCTCCGATCACAGTTCAGTTCAACAGCTTGAGCAAGAGATTCGTTATCTGCGCTCCCTGATACAGGCCTATGAGAGCATCTGGCTCTATCGCGACAGCGAACAGCGCAACGACAAGACGACAATCAAAGCCTATGAACAGCTTACCGAGCTCAGCGCCCAGGAAAAACGCGATTCCGAAATGACCATAGAGGCCTGGCAGAAACTCGCCGCTCTTCAGGAAAAGGAGCACACCGAGTCACAGAAGACGATTGAGGCCTTCGAGCATCTCACCGATCTTCACGAATCGGAATCGATTAGCGCAAAACAGACGATCGAGGCTTTTGAGCGCGTCAACGAAATGTCAAGCGGCGAGCTGAAGCAGCTGAAAGAAAAAATCGAGACTATCAACCGCATCACCCACCCCTTGCAGAAAGAAATACTCTCGATACTCGACGAAGACCCCGAAAACGAACAGCACATTATTCACAAACTCAACCTTCTAAACATTCAGAAAAACGACGCGCATTTCTATTCACACCTTTTTTACGTTCTCATGAATCTCGAGTTCGACGAGGATACCGCAAAGAAATACTGGGACGAGATACTCACCCTCAACCAGGACGTATCCGAACAACTCGGTCGCAAAGTCTCTTTCCGTGTAAGCATGCTCGATTACTTTATTGATCTGAACCGCCACATCAAGAATCCGAAAATAATCGAGTTCAAATTCTTCGAAAATACGATGAACGAGGCGATATTCGACAAACTCACCGGGCTGCTCAACCGCACGCATCTGTCTATAGCCTTGAGATCAAGCATGCGCAACGCACGCCGCGACAAACGGAAGGTGGGCGTCATCATGTTCGACATCGACAACTTCAAGAAATTCAACGACTTCTTCGGTCATCTTGAAGGCGACCGTCTCTTGAGTTCGCTGGGGCAGATTCTCGCAAGCGTGTTCCGCGGCATAAATATCGCCTTTCGTTACGGCGGCGAAGAATTTCTCGCCATAGTTGAGGCACAGGACGAAAAACTTGTAATGCAGCTAGCGGAACAGGTTCGCTCCAAATTCTACAACACCTGGCAGGAATGCATTATCCCTGTGTCGCTCTCGGCGGGGGTGGCCGTTTTTCCCGACGACTCAACTGAAACCGAAGAGATCGTTTCACGCGCGGACCGTGCGCTGTATGAAGCAAAGTATGCGGGTAAAAACGTAATTAAGCGCTACTCTGACAACAGACGGCACAATGCACGAATCTTCACAACGCGGGAGATAACTTTTTTCAAAGCCGATGAACCGACACGCGAGCGGAACGCCTACACTGTGGACGTCAGTCAGGGCGGGCTCGCCATCGAATGCAAAGAGCGCCTGAACGAAGGCGACCGCATTTCTCTCGCACTTTCGTCTGAAAAAGATTCACTGGTCGAAGGTGTTATCTGCTGGATAAAAAATGATCCCGAAAACGGCTGCTTCGTTCATGGTGTTGAGGTAGCCGATATCGAGAAGAGCAAGAGAATTTTCATTTATTACGGAAAGGAACTGTCGTCCGAGGCGAAAGACAGCGGCGAAAATAAATAAGGGAACCTCAAAAAATTTTTTTTGAGGTTCCCATAACAGTTCCGATTCAGTTTCGCACTTCACGGTCGGATTAAGGCTGTGGTGAGCGAAAAACCGCAGTGCGGTATCTTTATTGAAGTTTGTTTCGTAATAACGTAAAAAAGCCACCCCTCGGGTGGCTTTATGCTGAGGTACCAGGATTCGAACCTGGATTAACGGGGCCAGAACCCGTCGTCCTGCCGTTGAACGATACCTCAATAATGGAAGCTAAGCTATGCCTGTGCCGTCCGTTGTCAAGGAAAATAGCAATCTGATTACTGTTTAGCAGGCACACAAACACATGAGGGAGAAACCGGTTGAAACGTATAGATACACAAGCGAATGAACTGCTGCCTGGGCCGAAAGCCCTGTTCGTCTGCGGATACAGAGCCTCTGACAACGAGACACTTTTGCGCTTGCTCGCTGAGGCAAAAATCGACTGCCCGCTCATCTGGTGCAATAAGGACATGGCGGCATGCAAGTTGGGGGATATTCTGACCATGCTCCAAACGGAGCCGCATTCAACATATGAAGAACTGCCCCCGGTACTGCTGTTTTCAGGTGTCACCATGAACGAAGTGCAGCTGTTCATGGCTTTGTTCAAAAACGCAAAGCTGAAAAAACCGATCTTTGCCACATCGACACTGCATAATCTCGAATTCAGCGTCAAAGAGCTGCTTCTGCATCTTATTCGCGAACAGATGGAGTTGGGACGCGCGGCAGCAACAATGGATCAGACCGGAGACTAGGATGCTGCATACAGAACGACGATCAGGTATCCCCCCTTATCATAACAAAGACACAAAATCACAAACCTGTACTTTCAGGATCAGCCTCGTATGAAAATCCCGTTTATTGAAAACAAATACTACCTCGGCCCGGGACACGTCGTCATAAGCGACAAACCGGCACTAATCTGGATAGTGCTGGGATCCTGCGTTTCGATCATTCTCTACGATGAAAAGAGCCGACTAACGGCCGCATGCCACGCTCAGCTTCCATCAAAAACAAAGAAAAATACGCTTCATTCGGAAGATTGCCCCCAGGTATGTTATAACGAGCAACCCGACAGAAATGAGATGAAATACCTCGACACCGCCCTTGACTACATGATACACCGGCTCGCAAAAAAAGGAGTGCTGCCCGCACAACTGTGCGCCTTCATTCTCGGCGGTTCCAACATCATGCAAAAAGAGCGCACAAATTCGATCGGAGAGCTGAACGTTAAAAAGGCTCATGAGTTGCTGAAAAAATACGGCATTCCCCTGCGAAGCGAGCAAAGCGGCGGTAATAAAGGCCGCACCATTATTTTTGACACGCTGAGCGGCGAGTACAGTATTAAACTGCAACGTTCCTTCCTTGAAAATGAGCTCACGCAGCACGTAAAAAAGCTGCTGCACCATCGGGACACTCTCAAATGATTAATACTTGACGCCATTTTGCCTCCGCTATCCTTATACCCTCAAATAAAAATTTGATGGTAGATATATGACGCAAAACGGTTCATTCAGAAAGTTTCTCAGCAGAAACAAACGTTTCTTCGCACTAATAATCGTTATCTTTACTGTTTTTATGATGAGCTCCACTCTCATGCTCATCTTTTTGACACGACCGGCGGGCAAAGTAGTTGTTCCCGATGTGGTTGACGAGAAGTTCACATCAGTGTACGGATCGCTCATAAAGCGCGATCTGAAACCGATGATCGTTTTTTACGATTCCGCAGACCTGGTGGATGGCATAATCATTGCGCAACACCCGCAAGCCGGCAAAGTCGTAACGCGCGAGTCCCGCATCAAACTGACTGTTACCCGCAACAATTTCAGGGCGAAAGTGCCCGACCTTACGGGGCTGCAGCTCGCAATCGCCCGCAATAATCTTGCCACACTCACCGTCGGCTCGCAACATGCGGCGCTTGAAATAGGGGTTATCACCTACGTTCCATCCGAAACGGCCGCGGAAAACACCGTTATCGACCAGACACCGAAGGCTGATCAGTTCGTCACAAAGGACACCCCGGTGAACCTCCTCGTTTCTTCGGGATCATTAAAAGCCGAGGCGCTCGTTCCGCAGATTGCCGGGCAATATATCGATCTGATTACCGGACTGCTCGTCTCCCGAAATATTCTTGCGGCACAGAACGTGGTTTCCGACAGCGATGCCGAAAACGGAATGGTCATCGACCAGAGCCTGAGCCCCGGATCACCGGCAGGCCCAATGCAGATCAGCGTAGCCTTTCGTGAACCGCAGAAACGCTACTACAAAGCCTATGACCTTGCCTCCTTTCAGACGCCGAAAGACCGTGACGGAGTGGCAACGGTGTACGAGGCCTGGGTGAGTGATGATGGCGGAAAGCGGCTTTGTCTGAAAAGAGAGTCCTTACCCGGCGAAAAGGTTGATTTCGTTTTCTATCGCAAGGGAAACGCAACCATTGAGATAGTGACAAACGGAAAGAAAATTAAAACGCTTCATCTGAACGCTTATAGATTCTGACCTTTTCAAACCGGAGTATTCGATCGTATCCTCTCCGGTTTGTTCTTCTTTATGAAGAAAATTAATCTATTGACACTACAGGGCGATTTCTGATAATTGTCTTTCGCGTATTGTCATATACGTTCAGCGCCTGATACGATGATTAACATCGCTTTATACGGCGGTGTGTGGTATATCAGCTATTATACAGTTTATCCGGAGGAATTCCAGTGGTTAAAATCAGACTGCAGAGAGTCGGTGCAAAAAACAGTCCCGCTTACCGTATCGTTGCGGTTGATTCTCGCAAACGTCGGGACAGTGATGTTCTAGATAGTCTTGGAAGATATCAGCCCATTGCAAGCACCGATCAGTTCGTGATTGATGAGGAAAAAGTGGTGAAATGGCTCAAGAATGGTGCGCAGCCGTCGGTAACTATTCTCAGCCTGCTTAAGAAAAACGGTATTTGGACGAAATACAAAACGGCGAAATAAACCGGACGGAGTCGGCTATGGATTACAAAGATCTTGTCGGGTTTATGGTTCGATCGCTTGTTGATGCGCCTGACAAAGTTCAGATCAAGCAAATTGAAGGCGAAAAATCAACAATTCTAGAGTTAAGTGTGGCGAAAGACGATATCGGTAAAGTTATCGGAAAACACGGAAGAATTGCCAGGGCGGTGCGAACTGTTTTGTCCGCTTCAGCCACAAAATCCGGCAAACGGGTTGTTTTGGAAATACTTGATTGAATGAATTAATTACAGTCGCAAAGATTACCGCTGTATTCGGTTTAAAAGGGGGCGTAAAGCTTGCTCTCGAAACCGATATAATGCAGCGTTTTGCAGCTGAAAACAGCTTGCTCGCGCTTAAAGACGGTCAGGTAAAGGAATATACAGTTCAGCGGTTCATGTATTCAGCCAAAACCCCCGTTCTTTTTCTGAAAGGGATTACAAGCCCCGAAGAAGCGGCTTCACTGATAAAAAGCTCGCTTTGCATACCAGCTTCAGACTTGCATCTTTACGACAGCGAACTCGAAGCGGATGTTTTTCACTTCAGCGATCTTGCCAAAGCAAAGGTTTACGTTGATGATCTTTACTTCGGGGAAGTGAATGATATAATCGAAGGTGGCGGTGGTCACCTTCTTGAGATACTGAAAGACGGTCGAAGCGTGCTTGTTCCTTTTGTCGGAAACATGGTTTCCACAGCGCGTCTGTCGGAGGGCCGGCTGGATGTGACCCCGCCCGAGGGTCTTTTTGACGAGTTATGATCGGGCATATTGACATTATTACGCTTTTCCCCGATTTCTTTGACTCTCCGTTCAAGAGCGGACTTCTGGGAAAATGCATTCACAATGGTCTTCTCTCAGTTTCAATCATAGACCTGAGAGATTATTCCGATGACAAGTTTCGCCGTTGTGATGATTATCCGTATGGCGGCGGCAGCGGAATGGTTCTGAAAACCGAACCTCTGTTTCGCTGCCTTGAATCGATTGAAGACCGCGGACGAACCCTGTTGACATCAGCCTCAGGCAGGCCGCTGACGGCGCCTCTGGTTCACGAACTCTCGAAACAGGATCGCTTAACCCTTATTTGCGGTCATTACGAGGGAGTCGATCAACGGGTTTGCGAGCGCTACGTACATGACGAGATTTCAATCGGCGATTACGTGCTCTCCGGTGGAGAATTCGCCGCTTTGGTTATTGTTGACGCAGTTGCGAGACATATACCGGGTTTTATGTCAAATGCGGAGTCTCTGAAAGAAGAGAGTTTTGAAGAGGGATTACTCGAATATCCCCACTATACCCGCCCCGAGGAAATTGAGGGGATGCGGGTACCCGAGGTGCTATTAAGCGGCAACCACGCTCTGATTCGAAAATGGCGATTGGAGCGTTCGCTTGAGAAAACCGCAAGGGTACGGCCCGATTTAATGGAGTCTTACCAAAAGCGGTATAAAGACGAAAAATAATTACGCTGTTCGCCTTATGGCAATGCGGTGTAAACGTTAATGGAATATCAGAGAGGCAAAAGATGGAATTTGTAGATCAGCTCGGACTTGAGCTTTTACCCGAACAAAGAGAACTTATTTTCGAAATAGGCGATACTGTTCGCGTTCATTACAAGATCGTCGAGGGAACCCGTGAGCGTGTTCAGGTTTATGAGGGTGTTGTCATCGCAATGAATAACAGAGGCGCCGGAAAGACATTTACTGTACGCCGAATTTCATATGATGTTGGAGTCGAAAGGGTATTCCCCCTTCATTCACCCAGAATCGCGAAAATCGAGGTTGTACGCAGTGCAAAGGTACGTCGTGCGAAACTCTACTATCTTCGCGATCTCCGCGGAAAAGCCAGCCGCCTGAAAGAGCGCAGAAAAGTCAGCAAATAGGACTTACGGGTGCCCGACTTTGCGCTTGAATGCCGTCATCTCGCAACGGGGAACTATCCCGTTGCGGGAGTTGATGAGGCCGGGCGCGGGTCCTGGGCCGGCCCTCTGTATGTGGCCATGGTCGTATTCTCCCCTGATACAATAGCGGATCCCCCGCAACTCATATCATCAATAAACGATTCAAAACAGCTTAGCCCGAAAAAGCGTGAACTGCTCTTCGAAACGATTACATCCCATGCTAGTCACTGGTCATATGCTGCGGTTTCTGCGGATATAATCGACACACAGGGATTAACAGCCGCGACAAGAATCGGTATTGAGCGCTGCATGAGAGCGTTTGCAAAGCCGATTGCGATGTTGCTGCTCGACGGCAAGTGTTCTTTCGGTGTAAAAACCCCCTGTGAATGTCATCCGAAGGCGGACTCGCTTTCGTATTCGGTTGCCGCCGCTTCTATCGTTGCAAAGGTTTTACGGGACAGAGAAATGTGTAAACTCGCACGGGAGTACCCGCTTTACCATTTTGAAATTCATAAGGGCTATGGAACCGCACTTCACAGAGAAGCGCTTATGCAGCACGGACCTTCTCCACTGCACAGACAAAGTTATGAACCGGTACGACAAAGCAAATTAGAGAAAGTTTTGCAAATGAATACCCCTCAACGGTTGTAATTTTACACCTCACAAAAAAATAGACAAAATTTTGCCGATTATTGCGATTTTCGCTGTATAAAATATAGTTGCAATGTACAGATTAATCCGATATTTCACGTAAGAGCTCGTGCACCGATCGATTTTTCTCTGTTCAATTCCATGTGATAAAGTGTGGTGCCCGAATCGGCCGATCGTACAGGCGACAAGGCTTGAAAGGTTCTCATCAGGTTTATGATGCTGGGGATTATGCACTCAGAGCTGCCCTTTGTGTAACAGGCCCGATTACCTTAGCTCTTACTTCAATGTCTCGATTCGGGCGGTGCTCCGGTGAAAATTGAAAATACGATAATGCTGCAGGGAGCGCTTTCGAGAAACAGAAAACTATCTGCGCTTCGAGTTGGAGACATCATCAGCACAAGCGTACTCGAACGCATCAATAAGAACGTTGCGGTGCTGAATCTATTCGGCAACAAGATAAACACTTTCTTTGAAGGCGGTGTGCCAAAATCAGACACCATCAAGTTAAAGATACTTTTCAAAAGTGATGAACAATTGCGATTCCGTACAATGAATGAAGAGCCGGAAAACACATCAAAGCCCTTGAGCGGGCATCTCGGAATCGCCTTGCCCCTCTTGCGACAGTTAATCGCTCAAAAAGAGGCGGAAAGTGTCTACGATCTTCTTCTTTGGTCGCAAAAAAACGACAAAGAGGATACTGAGCGAAAGCGCAGACGGCCCCGAGATTGTGCGAGAGAGGTGAAGAAAATCGCCGAAGAAGACCTGACTGCGCTTACCGCTAATGCTGCGGCGATGCTGAATGAGTACTCATATCTTCTGCTCGAAGATGAGACGGAAACACTTGTCGCAGGCACAATCGAGCGGGAGGGTCTCTATTACGCCGTCTTCGAACTGGGCGATTCAGAAATTGAGCTTACCGCAAGGCAGAACGGCAGCTGCAGCGATATTTTTCTCTATTGTGACGATGTAGCCCTTCGCAAGGCTTTAAGCGCAGGGTGTGCTTCTTTCGGGGAACGCCTGCGGCAAAAGGGTATCGAAATGAGTTTACAGATTTTGTCAAAACGGGAATTATTTGATTTATTGCTCGTCGAGATCGAGAATACCGCAAACAAAAATATTGTTGATTATACAGCTTAAGCGGAGGCATATAGCCGACATGAAGCGATCAGGAAAGAAAATTGCCGCAGCGCTATCATATCATGAGGGGGATGTGGCTCCGAAGATAGTCGCCTCGGGAAAAGGTATCATCGCGGAGCGCATTATCACCGAGGCGCAGTCGCATGATATCCCGGTTCTTTGCGAACCGGCTTTAAGCGCCTCGCTCGTGGCGCTTCCAGTGCAAAGTTGTATACCAGAAGCGCTCTATCAGGCCGTTGCCGAAGTGATAGCATTCTGTTATCTCACCTATAAGGATACCCGAAATGAAACGCATTCCGATTAACGAATTAAAACAGGGGATGCGCTTTACGAAACCCGTTTTCATCGATTCAAGCAACATGCTCGTTGGGGCGAATGTTCCCCTGAAAGACGACGATATACGTCGCCTCATGAAATGGGGCATCGCAGAAGTGCAGACCGACGGCGAATTGATGCTCGCCCATGAGATCGGGGGGAAAAGCGAACTGTCAGAACAGTATGTCAAGATTCTCGACGACTACAATCTGCTGCTGTCGCTCAAAGACAAATTTGTGGAGGTTTACGAAAAGTGCTGTTCCGAAGTTACCAAGATACACACTGCCATACGGAACAACAGAAACTTCTCGCCGGCAGAACTGCAAAAGCGGATCACCGGCATAATTGAGTTACTGGTTCAGAACCGTAATATTTTTCTATACACCGTCGGTTTGGATTACAACAAGGATCATCTTGTCGTTCACGCGGTTAACACATCCATCTATGCGCTCATAATCGGTATCGGGCTTAAATACGATCTTGAGAAGATGATACAGCTCGGAACGGGTACTATGCTGCTGAACGCCGGCATGGTACAGATACCCGGATACATCCTTAACAAGGAAATGAATCTCTCTGAAAGGGAACTGACTCAGATCAAGATGCATCCTGTTCAGGGATATCAGGTTCTCAAATCGCTGGGTTCGATTTCTGAGGAAGCGGCGACGATTTCATTGCAGCATCACGAACAATACAACGGACAGGGATACCCCCGCAAGATGAAGGGGATAGACATCACCGAATTTGCCCGTATCGCCGCTGTTGCGGATAACTACGAAGCACTCGTCGAAGACAGAAGTTACCGTCCGAGATGTTATTATTACAAGGCGATGAAAGAACTGGTATCGTCAGGGTCGGGTAAATTTGACCCGGTCATTCTGCGCGTATTCATATCGGTTCTCTCCGTTTATCCGATCGGATCGCTTGTATTGCTCAACAACCAGAAAATCGGAATCGTTGTGGGATCGTTTCAGAACAATCCCATGCGTCCCGTGGTGAAGGTTCTCAAGGATGAAAAGGGAAACCGCATCAAGGGTATAGAAATCGTTAATCTTCTTGAAGAACAGAAGCTCTACATCGTCAATTCACTCGATGAGGATGAAGCGGGGATTAACCTAACCGAAGCGCTTTGATCTAAACCATATCCCCCCGCATCAGTTTGATACGGTAAGTATTTTTCTGCCGATAGACGGTCTGTCAACGCTCGTCCTCTTCGGCGGCCAGACGCTGTATTTCCCCATACACCTGGCTTGTGCTCGACGCCATCTCTTCGGTCGCTGTTGTCACCTCGCGGGTCAGATCTGACATTATCCTGAATTTGTCATAGAGCATCGAAGCCGAATCGTTCATCTGCTCGACAACATCATGCAGCCTTCCGGCAAAGGGATTGATCTTTGAAATCTCCTGCTGTGTATTCTCTGAAAGCTTCTTGACCTCGTCTGAGACCA
>JAEWVL010000253.1 GCA_023396665.1 Spirochaetota bacterium | reverse complement strand
TGTTTAAACAATGCCCACTTCTCATTGCCCAAACACAAGCAAATTGCATCTTGAGATAATAACCAAACAATTATAACATTTAGTTGTTTATCTTATTCATTATTTCATCAATTTGCTCATCTGATAGCCCATGTGCTTTTGATCCCTGTTCAATTGTCTCAAAAACAGCAATATGACAGCCGATACAATGAAGCCCATAAGCTGCTAAAATGGATGCCGCTTCCGGTTTTGCCTGCAACAAGTCCCCGAAAGTCATATCCTTTGTAAAATTCATACACTCTTCTCCGCAATATAATCTTATGCTTCACCTTTCCGTTGCAGATTCAACTGTGCAATCGCCAATTTCGCCAAAGGAATCGCAAAAGGAGAAGTGGACACATAATTTAATCCGGTATCAACACAGAACTCAATATTGGCCGGATCGGCGCCATGCTCCCCGCAAAGCCCCAACTTCAAGTTCGGCCTTGCTAAACGTCCCCTTCCACAAGCAATCTCGATAATCTCCTTCACCTCGTCTCCTAAAACCTGAAATGGATTACTTTTAACAAGGTCGTACAGCGTATAGCTCGGAAAGAATGAATTAACATCGTCCCTCGATAAACCATAGGTAGTTTGTGTCAAATCATTTGTTCCAAAACTAAAAAACTGAGCATATTGCGCTATTTTCCCCGCACGGAAAGCTGCGGCCGGTAATTCAACCATCGAACCCACACTATACTTAATGTCATCAACGCCATATTCTTTCACAACTTCATTCTTAATATCGCTGATACCCTTTACAGTTGTACCTTCAATTTTCTTTCCGTTCTTAATGAACTTTAATTCCGTTTCAGTCATTACAATAGGAATCATTATTTCAGGCGCTACATCAATACCTTCTTTTTTAAGCATGCAAGCAGCTTCAAAAATCGCCCGACACTGCATCTCATAAATTTCAGGATAGGTTATGGCAACACGACAACCACGGTGTCCCAACATTGGATTCATTTCACCCAAATCAGTACAACGAGCTTCTATATCAGCAGATTTAACTGATTTATTCTTTATCTGTAGATATTTGACAAACTCAGCCATCGAAGACACACCTCTGGGCAAAAACTCATGCAATGGTGCATCCAGCAATCTGATGGTTACCGGCAAACCTTCCATTATTTTGAACAATTCATAAAAATCCGATCTTTGCATCGGACGTAATTGATCAAGTGTCTTCCTTCTATCCACTTCATTTTCTGCAAGAATCATCTCGCGAAATTTCATGATACGTTTTTCATTAAAGAACATATGTTCCGTTCGGCAAAGACCAATTCCTTTCGCTTTAAACTGGCGTGCAACCAAGGCATCATTCGGTTGATCTGCATTTGCCCGAACATCAAAATCAGAAATATATCCCTGAATTATGTCAAGAAACTCCAGCAGTCCATTTTCCTTAACATTTGGTTCGATAAGATCCGCTTTTCCAAAATAGACTGTTGGTTGTTCGTAATAAGGGACATCAATCGAGATATATTCACCCTCTTTTACAGTTACACCACCTAAAGTAAATGAATTTTCTTTAAGTTTTATTTCCGGAATAACCATAGCGACCTTGCCTAAACTTCGGGCAACAACCGGAGCATGGGAAGAGTACCCGCCTTCTGTTGATATTACCCCCTGGGCAACTTCAATAGCCTTCACATCTTCTGCATATGTCGCGTGCATACAAAGAATAAAGTTTTTATCGCCACCACTCAATATTGCGCGCTTATATTCTTCCAATAAACGCTGAGTTGAAAAGAAAACTCGACCTATGGCAGCACCTGTCGCACCACCGATACCACCGTTGAATCTTTTGATAGTCTTGGCTGATGATGTGTTGATAATCGGATGCAAGAGCTCGTTAAGCTGAGCCGGTTTTATATGTTTCACTAAATAATCGGAATCAACCTTTTCACGCTTATTAAGAGCAAGTAGCGATTTCAGATGTGCTTGTGTTGATTTCTCGTCAACCTCACGTTGCTCAACCAGCCAGAGATTTCCCTCTTCTATAGTAAATTTAATTGATCGAATTTCTTTGAAATAATCTTCGACCTTCACAGAAATATCCTGCAATTGATCAAAAAATTTCTTATCCATTTTTGATATATCTTTGCCCTTGGCACCTTCTACATCAAACGAATTTTGTAAAAATGAACCATAGAGTTCATCTTTACCGGATATGATATTTCTTGTATAATAAGTTCCGGAATATGAATTATCTCCAAGATTTCCATAAACCATGGCTTGAATCATAATGGACATAGAATTATCCACATCGATATCAGAGTCACAATATTTTTCTGATGCTTTCTTCAAAATTGATATCAATTGGTCATAAACATCCCCATTGAATAAATCAGGCATTTTCTTTTTATCTTCGTCAATACCTTCTCTCACAGGATCTGTCGACGATTTCGTACTTTTAGCTTTTGATTTCGCTTTACCCGCAGTAAACTCTGTAGGATCCAAATCGAATAGTTTTGTTCCGAGACTTTTTAGCATGTATGCATATTCACCAATCGCAAAATCTTCACTTGTTTGATTTGCAAAACCGCTTACAGTCTCATCAGTTAATCCAATATTGTGAAATGAGGGGAAAAAAGGTACGTTAAGATCTGAACTCAAAACTACTTTCAATAATAGAGGATTTTTGGGATCACCAAATTCTTTTTTCATCTCTCTTTCGATTTGACTGACATTTGTCTTGATCATTTGCTTAATGTTAAGATCCGGTAATTTCCTGGTCATTTCCGAATCAATGATAAAACCGGGGACAATCGGAAGACCGATCATCGCCAAATCTATTGCACGTCGACCACGAATGCCAAGTTTATCTCTAACCTCATCATCGACAGGTGTGATTGATTTGTTAAAAAAGATCATATTGTTGCTCATATAACATCCTCCAGTTTATTGGAAATTTGCAGCTATTATCTCATCCAGGTAATTATACCTTTTCGTCGGCAACAAATGTAACTTACGCTATATCATAAATGTAAAGTGAATCAGTACATCTATATCATTAAGATACTATTAAAACAGGTTAAGAGTTGAACCAACCGCTCCTTTTAAAAACTGTTCAAAACGGGGACTTGCACCCTCAAAAAGGTATTTCTGTAATTTTGATACATTCTTGATATTTTCTCCTACAACCTGGAAAAAAATCTGTCCATAATGCTTAACTTTTCCCCACTTGAATAGTGAATTAATATCGTTTATCAGCTCACCTTCGTAAAAAACAACTACATCACAATCGGGGTGTGATGCGATATAGCTAGCAATTATTTTTTTCCAGGCTTCAACATTTCCGTTATGAAAAAGTTCGTTAGTAACCAAAACAGAATACTTCGGCGTTGCTCTTTTTTTTGCATTTGCAACAGGTGCTGGCTTGGGTTTCGGTTTTGCAACAGCCTGAATGCTAT
>JAEWVL010000248.1 GCA_023396665.1 Spirochaetota bacterium | reverse complement strand
AAGAGTGTAATAAACCTTTCTCTGACAAGTGTGATCGGAGCGGGGGGCTTATATCTGACCTCGGATCTGGATGATGAAGACGATGACAATTCTCAAAGTGAGAGCAGGCATAAATCCGATGTTTTCTTTGTTTGTGAACCGACTTTGATGGCACATATCAATGTAACAAAATGGTTCAGATTTGGTGCGGGTATTTCCTATCGGTATACCAACGGTATTCGAACGGAAGAGTTCTCCGATAACGATTTTCGTCATATATCGTATGTTGTTTCGGCCGAATTCGGTTGGTTTTAATTATCTATTTTATCGCAGGGTTCCTGCTTGCTGAACCCTGCGAATTTCTTGTTTCGAATTACCCGTTAAAAGACAGATAAACCGACAAAATAAACATTTTTGTTTTGTATTTTTCAGGCACTTCTCGCATAAACACGCCAAAAAAAGCTTGCAAATCATTGAGATGTTTCCCTTAGTAATAAACATTATCATTATATGGCAATAACTGAACGATAAACACAGTAAACGCTGTTTTGATGTGTGTTTGTCATGTGTACGCAATGTCGCTCGTCAGCTGCATATCAAACTGATTTGCGACACCGACCATACCTGATGATAAAGGGAGTATGTATCTGATGAAACAGATTTTCGGCAAGTGGAAGCGCTTTATGATTGAGCAGCGTCTGCTGCATAAAAGAAGGTTTTCCAAGAAGTGGGAGTCATTTCTAAAATTTGGTCATGAGAAAATGACGATCATGTTTATCCCCCACGATGAGAAGAAGATATTCAATTTTCAGATATCGAAGTTTACCATCTCTTTTTTCGTAATTCTATTTACTATCGTGTTGACTACCTCTTCTTTTGCTTATTTGAAAAATAACCAGGTGAAAACAGAAGAGGAAAAGCTTTTACAGGATTACCGGGAAATCCGTCAGGAGCTTAAGGAATATGAGCAGTTGACAGGGCAGATCTCAATTCTGATGAACGAGATACGTCCCGACATCGAAGAGATGTACGAAATAGCGCAGGGAACCGAGAAGGACAGCGATATCTGGACGCGTTTCCACCAGTTTCAGGAAGAGAAGGTTTCCTCTGTTGACGGGGATGAGCCGGATCACGTACCCGCCGATGTTTATGAATTACAGAAATTGCGCAGTGATATACTGTGTGCGACCAGCACCTTGAAGACTGTCAGCAATTTTGTTGATGTCAGAAGTAAGGTTATAAACGATACTCCGTCGATAATTCCCAACCACGGTCATATAACATCACTTTTCGGTTGGCGGCGTTCACCCTTCGGTTTCGGCCGGGATTTTCACACAGGTATTGATATAGCGGCACCCGAGGGTACGCCGATCTACGCGACTGCGCCTGGAAAGGTTATTGCTGTCGGTTGGAGCGGCGGTTACGGATTAGCCGTAAAAATACAGCATAAATACGGTTTTGTAACAATTTATGGTCATAACACTCGCGTTGCAGTGACCCAGGAATCATATGTTAAAAAGGGCCAGCTTATCGCCTATGTCGGACATACAGGGGCGGCAACGGGAAACCACTGTCATTATGAAATCAGACTGGGTAATGTTCCAATCAATCCCTATCCTTACATGAGCAGAATGTGGTAAGATTGTAAAAATTCTCTTGCTAACCAGAGATAGTATCTTATGGTGTCAGCATAAAATTTTCATTGAAAATTGCCGCGTAAGCGGCACTTTTTTTGTGTGATGACTACCGAGAAAAAACTGTATTACATAGATGAAACCCCCGATATTTTCACTTCGATACCGACCGTTCAATCTAAAGAGACTGTTGCGATCAAGGGAGCCGAAGCGGTTCTGACTTCCTTGTTGTCGGAGGCACCTGTTTATTCGACCGAAGTGCTCTTGAATAATATATCAAGAATGCTTCATCTTGCATATTCAAACAATAAAATTCTGTCCCTTTCCAATTCACGCACACGAATTCTCGCCCACCAGGTTGAGAGCACCTATGTTGTGGTGAATTCACTGAATCATCGATACATTCTTGCTGACGAGGTCGGGTTGGGTAAAACAGTTGAAGCCGGTCTTGTGATAAAGGAGCTGGTCTATCGTCACGGCTACAAAAGAATTATAGTCGCTGCACCGGCTTCTCTTCTTGTGCAGTGGCAGCATGAGCTTGAGGAGAAATTCGGGGAGTACTTTGATATCTGTGATAGAAAGTATCTTGATCGTGTGCGTCGAGAACATCCGGGTGAAAACCCTTGGATGTGTATGAACAAGATTATATGCTCGCTGGATTTTATCAAGAATGATAAATTCAGGGAAGAGTTGGCTGCAAGTGAATGGGATGGTGTAATCTTTGACGAGGCTCACAGGATCAGACGTGACGCGCAAAGCGGAACAATACTTTATGATGCCGCCGAGATAATCGCCGATAGAACAAAATCTCTACTGTTGCTGACCGCGACTCCATTCAGGGGAAAGCTCGAAGAACTGTTTTACCTTGTCCGCTTGGTTGATAAGAATATTTTGGGGCCATATAACACCTTTTATGAGGAATTTTGCTCTCCTGATGCTGATTTGTCCGTATTAAAAAAGAAACTCTCCAGCGTTCTTTTACGACGAACAAAAAGAGAAATAGGGGGCTTTACAAAGCGTCATGCTCGGACGATTTGTTTCGAATTGTATCCTGATGAGCGTCTTCTTTACGAAGAGACAACGCGTTATGTGGCTGAAGAGTTTAATCGTGCCATGCAATCCGAGAACCGGGCGGTCGGCTTTATCATGACTGTGTTTCAGAAATTGCTCGATTCATCTTCGTGTGCACTGCGAAGTGCTTTGTTAAATCGAAAAAAAACTTTGGAGCGTGTTCTGGATAAGGCTTGTCCTGCCATTTCGGCAATAGATCTATTTGAGGCTGAAGATCTTGAGGCTATTCTTGATGAAGAAGAGGGCTTTGAAGGTTCTGATTCAGTTGACAAGAGTGTAGAAGAATTACGCGAAGAGATCGCGACTCTGGGGAGACTCATCACTCTGGCCGAAGCGATAAAGAAAGATAAAAAGGGCGAAAAACTGAAGAAAATGATCGATGGCCTCAAAAAAGACGGTCATCAAAAGTTTCTCATTTTTACACAATTTCGCACAACGCAGGATTATCTTAAAAAGCTGTTGAGCAATTACCGTGTCGATGTTTTTAACGGATCAATGGACAAGGATGCAAAAGAGCGGGCTATAGACAATTTTAAGGGAGATACTGAAATTCTTATTTGTACAGAAGCGGGTGGAGAAGGCCGGAATATGCAGTTTTGCAATATTCTTTTCAATTATGACTTACCGTGGTCGCCTCTAAAAATCGAACAACGAATCGGGCGATTGCACAGATTCGGCCAGAAGTATGACGTATTTATATACAATTTTAGTACAAAAAACACCGTTGCTGAACGTGTATTGGATGTCCTTTCCCACAAGTTGCATTTGTTTGAAGAATCAATAGGTCAACCGGATGTAATGCTGGGTCAAATAGAGGATGAACTTAGCCTGTCCTCTTTGTTTATGTCAATCAGAATGCGAAAGTCCAAGGATCATGACAAGGAAATCGAGGATGCTTTTAATCGGGCTCGAACCAGCTTTGAAAAACTATCCGCTCTGACAGTTGCTTCAAGAATGGATTTCAATTATGATGAGTATTACCGAATTACTCAGAAGGAAAGACAATTTTCCAATGAGCAGCTCGAACAGTTCATGCTTATGTATTCAAGCATTCACTCCGGAGCGTTTAGCGGTAAGCGTTGTTCACAAAACAAGTGTTATGTTCTGGACGGTGAGGACGGTGGTGCTCAGCGTTACGGAACTTTCGACTCGGATATCGCATTGAAAAACCAATCGGTCGAATTTCTGGCATTCGGTAATCCCGTTGTCGATAACGCAATAAACGCGTCTCTTGGAACAGGTAACTATCGTTGTGC
>JAEWVL010000243.1 GCA_023396665.1 Spirochaetota bacterium | reverse complement strand
CCCTATGCTTGTTGCAGGGCCCTGACCGGGAATGACCCGCATTTCATCGTCAAATACCATCAGCTTTTTACGGATATTGCCGACCAGCTCCTGATGAGTGGTGCTTCCCATGAGGTCAGTACGCCCGATAACGTGATTGAAGAGCGTATCGCCCGTATAGATAATACCATCGATAATAAACACGGTCGACCCGGCCGTATGCCCGCCGATTTCCAGATATCGAACGGGGATATCTCCCGCCAGCATCTCGCCGTCGCCCTGGATAACAATCCCGGGAATTATCTGCTTAACGGGCAGAAATCCGAGGGTTTCAGCCTGATAATCAAGATTCTGCAGCAACATCTCGTCTTTTTTGTTCAAAACGATCACCGCTTGTGGATAACAATCCAGTACCGACCCCACCCCGGCCACATGATCGATATGAGCGTGGGTCAATAAAACTGTTACATTCTCACGCGGACCGATCTTCTGAAGACGATCAGCAAGATTGTCACCCGGATCGATGACAATCAGCGAATGCTCACTATAGACCAGGGAACTTGTCACTTCAAGCGGTCCGGTCGCAAATTGCCTGTGCTGTATCATTTCTCTTTTACACATATCACGGTAAAATCATTGGGAAGGTACCCTTCGATGATTCGGATCTCTTTCAGGCAAAGGGGGGCGAGCAGCTGCTCGACTTCATCGGGACTGTAATAGAAAAAAGTCTCTTCTTTTTGCTTTGAAGACTGACTCAGCAGGGTAAAGGCGAAGGCCTGCGTTGCAAGATCATTGAAAACGGTCAGGGCTTTCGAGAGAAAATCCATATTGTTGCCCAGGGCGAGATTGAAAATTCCCGAACTGTAGACGACATCGAATTTTCGTCCCTGCAAGGCAGTCGGGCTTGCAAAGACATCTTCGCAGGCGAACGAAGCGGAGGGGTTCTGTTTGCGGGCCTCATCTATCATTCGGGGGGATATGTCCAGCCCGAGATACTCCAGTGAAATTTTCCTTATCTGTGTGAAAAAGCGATAAAGGTCACCGAGTCCGCACCCGACATCAAGCAGTGACCTGTTTGAAAGCGCAAGATTGTCATTGAATACCGAAAAACGCAAATAGTGGGCATCCGGATTTTCCCAGCCGAGAATCTTGTAATTTTCGTTTGCATTCTCGAAATTCTGTTCGTAATAGGAGTGTATACGTTCGATTTTTGCGGTGTTACCGCATACTAATTTACACATGCCGGTTTGCCCTTCTCTTTTGTCTGCGCCACCACAAACATATCATCAAAATTCTCAAGAGGCAAAAACCCTTTCGCAAACATAGAGCGGTAAATCTCCTGACAGATCCAGGCATCGGTCGCGGCATAGCGAATCTGTTGTTCAGTCAGATCAGCCCGTTCCCAGTTTGATTTCTGCGCCGCTTTGGAAATACGTAATTTCAGAAAAAAAGCGGCAAGAGCCCGAACCCCGCGCTGATGAAAGCCTAAAATGCGGGCAACTTTTTCCAAATCCACAAAAGAGAGACATTTTGTTCCGGTTCTTTTCTCCAGAGCAGTTATTTCGTCTTTTATCCCCAAGCCGACCTTTATTATTGTTTTGTCAGAAAACAAGGCTGACAGATCGGGAAAATTCTCAAATTTGTTTATACGAAACAGATAAGCGCGCTCTGCTGTCGAAAGTTGTATCAGGGCGATTGGGTGATGCTCTCCCTTGCGAAAAGAGGGGCGCGATTCGGTATCGAAACCGATTACCGGCTCGTTGACAAGCTCTCTGACGGCTTCGAGAGCCTCTTCTTCGGTCTGCACAAGCGTAACCGGCCCCTGAAAACAGCCAAGAGCACACTCGTTAATATCATCTTTCGTTATTGTATATTTGTATTCTTCCATAGCTTTGCAAAGGGAACTCCGTAACGTGGCAGCATAAAACAAAGGCTGCGGCTCGGAAGCATTTCCGGTTTGTGCTCTTTCGAGCCGTAGCCATTCGCTAATCGTCAGAATGGTCTAGCGCAAAAGGAGCGAAAAAATGACCCTATTAATTTGTCGATTTGTAATGCTTTTACGTCAAGAAAATTTAATTGAAAAATCTTATCGAAAGCCTAACTGCAACATTGCAGCACAACAGACAAATCGGAATAAAACGATTTATCCTTTTTCAAGCAAATAGCAACTAGCCACCGCCAGGGCATCGGCAGCGTCGTCGGGTGAAGGCAGTTCTTTCAACCTGTACAGCTTCTGCACCATGAACTGCATCTGAGCCTTATCCGCCCTGCCGAAACCCGTCAAAGCCTGCTTGACCTGAACCGGAGTGTATTCCCTGTAAGGAAGCGCATGAATGCGCCAGGCAAGCAAAATCACACCGACGGCTTTTGAGACATCGAGGGCTGTCGTGGTGTTTTTTGCAAAAAAAAGCCGCTCAATGGCGGCAGCATCGGGTCTGTGTCGGGCTATTATGTCATTTATTTCAGTGTATATGACAAACAACCGTTCATCAATCGGCATTCCGGCCGGTGTTTCGATCGCACCATAGTCACACAGCTTAAAGCCCTTTTCGACCACCGACCAGCCGCAAATTGCGTACCCCGGATCAATTCCGATTATACGCATCTTATCCCTGAAGTTTTTCCATTATTTCGTCCGATATCTCGTAATTACCGTAAACATTCTGTATGTCATCATGATCTTCAAGGCTTTCGACCAGCCGCATGCATTGTTCTGCTTTTTTCTCGTCAAGGGCAACGGTCGTCTTTGGTATATAGGTTATTTCATTCATCAGAGTTTTATAGCCCTTTGCGATTATCGCTTCGCTGACCGATGAAAAATCGTCCGGTGTAACGCTTACCGTAATCGTGTCGTCGTCTTCTGTCTTGATATCTTCAACATTGAAATCGATGAGCAGTTCCATCAATTCGTCTTCGTTCGTCTGTCCGGCTTCTATTTCTATTACACCTTTTCTATCGAACATGAAGCCAACACAACCGGCCTCACCGAGGTTACCGCCGCTTTTTGTGAAGATGGATCGTATTTCAGGATGAGTGCGGTTTTTGTTGTCTGTAATCACATCCACCATGACAGCGACTCCGCCGGGACCATAGCCTTCATAACGGATCTCTTCGTAAACAACACCCTCCATCTTTCCTGAGGCCTTCAGAATCGCGCGGTCAATGTTTTCGAGGGGCATGTTGTTTTCTTTCGCTTTCTGGATGGCTACGCGAAGTCGGGGATTTGAATTGGCGTCTTCTCCCCCGCCATTTTTTACGGCTACGGTAATCTCACGGATAATCTTGGTGAAAATTGCGCCTCGTTTTGCGTCGACGGCTCCCTTTTTGCGCTTAATAGTGGACCATTTATTATGACCTGACATATTGTTTGCTCCCGTAATATATTTCGCAGTGATTCCCGGCAGGCAATACGCATCTGGTGAAAGGGTTTGTTCGTATCCCCGGACCTGAAAGCCTCCGGCAGTACTATGCTCAATACCCTCGTTGTAAAATCAACTGTATTTTTGTAATTCGCGCACGAGCTTCATTTTGCCGGTGATTTTCAGCGATGCACTGGCGATAGTATTCCAACGATTTTTCATAATTCTTTATTCGCTCGTAACATTCCGCCGTCTGCCAACGCAGTTTTCCCGGATTGTACTTGCGAAGCTCGTACTCCATCATCATCAATTCATAAGCAAGTCTGGTTTTATCCTGATTCATATCCTGATACTGTTCATACTTGACATAGTCGTTCTTCTTGATCAGTTCAGCCTTCAGTTCGTTGATTTTGATTTCTAGCTGCTCCAGTTCACTTCTTTTGGATTCAACCTGTTTTCGATACTCCTGTTCATTCTCTATCGCACTTAGATATGCGTCAATTGCACGATTGTATTTTTCCCTCTTGAAATGAATGTCTCCTGACAGCTCATTGATTTTCGCAACTTTGTCCTGAGGGAGATCACGGGACCGTTTTTTAATGGACTCGAACCTCTCCAGAGCAAGGTCGAAATGGCCGGTATTTGTATAACTTAAGACCCCAAGCGCGTACAATGCGTCCAGATCGTCAGGCT
Source organism: Spirochaetota bacterium (assembly GCA_023396665.1). Classification (GTDB taxonomy): domain Bacteria; phylum Spirochaetota; class UBA4802; order UBA4802; family JAFGJZ01; genus JAEWVL01. Next base: position 11,154 of record JAEWVL010000243.1, on the reverse strand, counting down.
GCCTGTCGAGATAGAGCAGATAGTATTTTTCCGTTTCAAGATAATTGCCGATCGAGGTATTGAGGTTTGCCAGCTTCAGATACACCCCGTAATCCTCAAAGGACTCACCTTTATTTTGTGCGTATTTTTCAAAATAAAGTATGGCCATTTTCGGCACTTTGCTCGTATAATACCCTTCACCCAGTTCCTTGATATAGTCTTCTTCGTCCTGTTTCAGATAATGCGCAATTTCCAGTTCGTTCAGATAGGCCTGAGTATAACCCATCGTACGATACACCTGGGCCATCCGGTAGAACACCGCAGCATCTTCCTGCGGTACTATCTTTTTGAACATAAAACTCTGATTATAATGGCTGAGCGCCTTCAGGTGATCACCCATTTTTTCGCGACACAAGCCGGCATCATAATGTAATTGCCGCATTTTCGCATTTTCCTCAATATACTTGATCGGCACCTGCCGTTTACTGAAAAGCACGTTCAGATTCTGTTTTTCTTCGAGTGCGGAAAAGGTAATAAAACTCGCTGGAACTTCTTTGTCGGCGACATGTGTGCCGGTATATTCGTCTATCTGTGATTCGATCTGTTTGACAGCATCCTCATAATATTCACCCTGCATCAGTTGCTGATAATCAGATTGTTGCGAATCACCCGCTTGCGCATCGGGTATGCGAAGCATGTTTTCCTGCGCCTGTGCAAAAACAGTGCCGCACAAACAGCAAATTATAGATTGCAGCACTATATACAGTAATGGTTTTTTTAGCATAACATTCCCTTATCCCCCCTTATTATCGGAAAAATACGAAAAATGACAAGTGCGATCTTATAAAAACAGTTACTGTTGCGCTTTTTTGCTGTTTGGGTAGCTTAAAGCGAACAGGCTCGTCTTGTGACAGGAACGAAGCGCTTTTGTTAGCGGTTTTATTCTTTACATAGCACACGCAACACAAAAACTGACACATGGTTTTGCTCTCTTGCAGATGGAGTATCGCACTATGAAATATGCCGCTGCACTCTTCGATCTTGACGGAACACTCGTCAACTCTCTGGAAGATATTGAATTTTCTATTAATGAAACGCGGTCGCAATTCGGGCTTACGCCGCTTTCACACGAAATTATTGCCCCTTATATCGGCTTTGGATTGGCGTTTTTGCTGGAAAGCACTTTCTCGGACTCTACGCTTTCTTTGGGGGATATTCTTTCCCGATACAGAGTCGTATATCGAAAAAACATGTTGCGAAACACCAGACCCTATGATGGCGTAATAACGCTTCTTGAAACACTGCATGGCATGGGGATATCCCTGTTTGTCGTCACAAATAAAACCGAGGCGCCGTCGCGAATTATTCTGGAAGAACTCGGTTTGCTACATTTCTTTAAGGCGATTGCCGGCGGAGATACTTATGCGAAGCGAAAACCCGACCCGCTTCAGATAAGTTCGTTGCTTTCAAATGCCGGCATCGAGCTCAGCACGGCGATCATGGCGGGTGATCACGAGAATGACATTCTTGCGGCAAAAGCCGCCGGCTGCTCGTCGGTACTCTGTTCCTGGGGTTTCGGCACTCATGGATCATTGGAACCCGATTATCGGGCAGCCCATCCCCTCGATATTATCTCAATCATAAAATCAGGTGTGAACTAAAATACTTAGGGTCAGGCATAAATGAAACTTCCCGACAAAATGATACCCGGTCTGATGACCACAGAGACACCCCAACCGCCTACACCGCGTGTGGATCGTGCGGCACTGCCCATCGCCGTTTTGGCAGTACCGATTTTTCTGGAACAGTTATTTCGCATTCTGGTCTCTTCAATTGACACGGTAATGGTGAGCTCTTTTTCGCAACAGGCTATTGCGGGAATCGGCCTTGTCGCTCAATACATTTTTTTTCTGCAAATACTCTTCAATGTGATTTGCATCGGGACGAGTATCGTTCTGGCACAATATCTGGGTTCACAACGACATCACGAATCAAAGCAGGTTGTACAGGCCAGCATTGTCATGATATCACTGGTTTCCGCAATTATCTGCATTCTGGTGAGTTTCGGGTCATCGTACCTTCTCTCGGCATATTCTATTGAAAATGAAGTCAGGCGTTTCGCCTGGGAATATTTTGTTATATTCGGCGGTGTCGGTTCCATTTTCGTTGCATTCAACATGCTGCAGGGAACGGTACTTCGCTCGTACGGCTACAGCCGCTCGCCGATGTACATCTCGTTTATCGCCAACCTTTTCAATGTCTTTGGTAACGCAATCTCACTCTACGGCTGGTTCGGATTGCCTGTTTTCGGAGTAAAGGGAGTTGCCCTGTCTTCGGTTTTTTCTCAAGTTATCGCGTGCATTCTGCTCGCAGCCATCATTCGCCGAAACCCGGAAATACAATTCGATCTGAAAGGCATTACAAAGCTTCCCTCGAAAATATATAAAAGAATTCTTTCAATCGGGGTACCCACTGCCGGTGAAAACATGGCATACAATGTAGCACAGATTGTTATCATGGTGATGGTTTCTTCTTTGGGCACCTACGCGATGTCTGCACAGGTGTACACGCAAACCATCGTTCGTTTTGTGTTTGTGGCGGCAGTGGCAATCGGCAACGCCGTTCAGATCAAAACCGGCTATTATGTCGGAGCGAAGCGTCCTGATGAAGCATATAAACGGCTTTTCCGATATCAGGCCGCAGGTACCGCTATTACTCTGAGTCTGATCTTATTGATAAATCTGGTAAAAGTCCCGATAATCGGTATCTTTACCGATGTACCCGAAATCAGCTCGCTTGTGCACACTCTTTTGCTTTACTCAATATTTATAGAATTCGGTCGATCGCTGAATCTGGTAAGCATTCAGGCTCTCAAGGGCGCGGGGGATATCCGTTTTCCCGTTCTATATGGTCTTTTTTCGATGTGGGGTATCATGGTTCTGGGCAGCTGGATACTCGGCATACAGATGGGACTCGGACTTATCGGCGTCTGGATTGCCACGGGAACCGACGAGACTACACGCGGACTGGTGATGCTTTTACGGTGGAAAAGCAAACGCTGGCAAACAAAAGCGATTCGATAGAGAAAAGGATTGTAACATGTCATCATTTACCGGATTCACCAAAGAAGCGCCCCTGTTTCTTGAAGAGAATAACATCAGGGATGACAAAGAGTGGTTTGAAAAAAACCGTTCACAATACGATACGATTCTGCTAACGCCATTTAAAAATCTGGTTACGGCCCTGTCGCAAACGATGGGGACTATCGATCCACTGCTTGACACAAAACCTGCGGTAGGCAGGACAATATCACGCATTTTTCGTGATACACGTTTTTCAAGGAACAAATCCTTTTTTCACAGCGCGATGTGGATCACCTTTAAACGGCGGGAAGAGAACTGGAAAAATTCGCCCGCCTTCTTTTTCGAAATATGCCCGGATCTATGGCGTTTCGGGATGGGTTACTTCGCCCCGTCAAAGGAAACAATGGATAATTACCGGACCATGATCGATGAGGATACTGACGGCTTTATCAAGATGATCGAGAAAACGAAAGGGAAATTCTCGTTCGATGTACTTGGCGATGAATACAAACGTCCCATTAAAAAGGATTTAGACCCGAGGATTTCCGGGTGGTATAACCGGAAAAGTGTTTACCTCTCGTACAGCGCTACCGATTTTAGCGTTCTGGCAACAGCACGGGCCGCCAACTTTCTCGGGGAAGGGTTTTTACAACTGGCTGCTCTTTATAACTTTATGCGACAGGCAAGCGACAAGGTTTCAAACTGATACGGCGAACTGGGAGATTGTTAAAAACTAAAGGCAACTCCGTAATTGATCATCCCCTGCCAGCCCAAACCCAGATCGGTGTAAACTGAAAACCTGTCGTTAATCTTGTATTCGATACCGAGAACATATACATGTACCGCAAGTGAGGTGCTCGAATCACTTGTATTTGTTTTTTCATTTAATGTATATTCGGTTTCTTTCTCATAATAAAACGCCTTGCCGACACCGAAGCCATGATAGAATTTCCAATGGGTGAAACCCCAATACAACCGCGCTCTGGGCATCACAGTGTGTACGTCCAGGTTATCTTCCGTATAATCTCCATCATAATATGTTAAGCGGTAATGAGCCTTTTCATAGTTATAAACAAGACCGAAGAGAATACAATCGAAAAAAAGTCTGTCATAGGCCAGGTGCCAGGTAGTCAGCCCGGCCTTTTTATCCATGTGATCCTCCTCTCCTTCGTCGGGGATCGAGGCGATTGTTCCGATTGTCCAGTTAAATGTAAATAGTCCCATTCCAATGATTGAATTACGACCGGCTCCGGCGCTGATCATATTTATATTTTCGGCAAAAACCGGAGCAGTCGGAATCAGAACAGCTATCAAAAGAAACAGAATAATTTTTTTTATCACTACAAACCTCAAACAGGTGAATTTCTCATGCTTTCGACACGGAAAACATGTAATGCAAATGCTCAATTTATCACCGGTGACAAATTATTCAGTCATATACAATTTTAGTCTATCAGTTTTTATAATAATCCGATTCGAAACCGGATAATTGGAGCACAGAGATTTCTTTGCTAAGTGGCTTAAGCGGTTTAGCTGGGTTTCGGGCCTAGACTTGTGACTTTATCAGGAGGGCTTATCGCTTTTATCGGAAGCAATATATCTATCGGCTTCATCAATAGCTTCAGCTTCGCTTTCGAAAGTCGGGATATACTTTGCAATACCGGTTATTTCAAAAACATTGCGAATATCATGCGGGATACAGCAGATAAGGATAATACCGGAATGTTTATCGATCTCACGCTTGAAATTGACTATAAGGCCGATTGCTGTTGAATCGATGTAGGTAAGATGCTGCATGTTGATAATAATGTATTTACTATCATCGCTTATGGTGTCTTCGAAAAGACCCGAGTAATCAGCAAGATCTGAAACCTTCAGTTCTCCGATCAAATCGATGATTATTATGGCGCCATTTTTTCTAATCGAATAATTAAAAGCCATATTCACAACCATTTCGTATAATCATAAGCTTTCAGAAAACACTGCAAGACATATTAATCATATTTTTACCATTTACTGCTTTCATTCAAAATGTATCGCTTATGATGCCCGCTTACAACTAATTTTTACTTATCATGCAAAAAAAGACCATAATACATAGTTACCAGCCATCTGAGCCACTGTCCGATTGAAAGCCGCGAGCAGAAGTCAATGCCAGCGCCCGGTCTTTGTAAAACAGTCTTTGCGGTTCTTCAATTGATACTTTCTGAAAAATTTTCGCAGCTGAAGGTATCCCCCCGAAAAATGGAGAAAATTACTTATCACTGCTACACTTTACACGAAGGGATTGTAGGCCCACTGAAGCAAAGCCTGCCGCTGCCGGGGACGGCAGCTGATGTCGAGCGGCGTGCAGTTCTTTTCGATTTGCCCCAAATGCCGTCGAAAAGCACGCCAACGACGTATCTGTACGGAATCGATCTGCGGATCTCTTCGGCCAAGATAATATCTGCAATACCATTCAAACCAGCCACGGGGATCATCGCCCATTATCCAGCCCTTCGCACGCCATTCGCAAAGCGGTCGCCGGCTCTTGATTTTAAAACAATTGCACGCAATACTCGGCGCAGAAGGTGAAAGTGTGTGCGCGGCGAGGGCCTGTTCGTACCATTCCCGGGGATATTCAGCGCTACAATCATTGATGTACTTTCCCTCAAAAACACCCAGACGCAGCATGTGATCTGGCGAGAGCTCCGGCTTAAACGTCTCGGGAAATCCCGCAAAACCATAGGGGGCGGACAGAATGTAGGAATATTCTTTCTGCATGAGATTGTCCACCCTGATCAGCAGCCCGACTACGTAGTCTTTCTCTTTACGGGAATGTGACAAGTCCACTATCGTTTTCCTCTGCTGTAAATGTGTATTGCATTGTTATTTTTTCAAAAAATTTTTTCAATTTCTGTTTTTCATAACGTCATACAGACAGAAACGGCCTGCAATGCGAATTATGCCACTACTAACTAGCGCAAAGTTTCTCAATGCCCAATATTTCCATTATAAGGAGGGATACATTATGATTCAAACAAGTATCACTATCGGAACTGAACACAAAAAAGCGCTGCTACTGGCTGCGGAGTCGCTTGAGATTTCAGTGAACGAACTGATTACTCTGCTTCTGCAAAAATCCGGAACCCTATTCGATGATCAGGCCATTCTATTCAGAACGGTTCGTTATCAGCGTTTTCATGGAGAAATTCCGAATATACTGCACATTCAGATTCCTGAAGTTGAATACGAATATGCTGTTGCAAAGCGCTATTTGTTTAAGATTTCCGTCAGTTTCATCGTTCGTCTTGCCTTGGATTTTCTGCTTCCGGAAATGCTAAAGTCAAGGTACGAAAGCATCCGGAGAAAACCAAACAATTATGTCACTACTAACTTCTTCACCGACACCTACATTTTCAGGGAGTATTCGGTTGATCATTCTTATTCGAAGAAAATGGAACACTGGAAACTGAACTGGGAACGATAAAAAAGCCCCGGGAGACCCGGGGCTTTGAGAAAACACAACTTAAAGCAATCAGATTACGCCCTGATCGATCATCGCGTCGGCTACCTTTACGAAACCGGCGATATTTGCGCCTTTGACATAATTGACATATCCATCTTTATCTTTACCGTATTTCACACATGACTCGTGTATGTTGCACATGATAGTGTGAAGTTTCTGTTCAACCTCTTCGCGAGACCACGACATGCGCATAGAATTCTGAGACATCTCAAGACCGCTGGTCGCTACACCGCCGGCATTTGCCGCCTTTCCGGGAGCGTAAAGAATCTTCGCCTTGATGAACACATCTACGGCTTGCGGTGTTGAGGGCATATTCGCGCCTTCAGAAACACAGACACATCCGTTTTTCACAAGTGTCTCGGCATCCTTGTCGTTAAGCTCGTTCTGCGTTGCGCTCGGGAAAGCGACATCACATTTGACGCCCCAGGGTGTTTTGCCTTCAACATATTCACATTTGTATTTATCAGCATATTCTTTGATTCTGCCGCGCTTGACGTTTTTCAGTTCCATAACAAAGGCAAGCTTCTCTGCGTCAATTCCGGCGGGATCATAGATGTAACCGTTCGAGTCAGACAGCGTCACGCATTTTGCGCCCAGAGCGCTGGCTTTTTCCACGGTATATTGCGCAACATTGCCCGATCCTGAAACCACGACAGTCTTTCCTTTCAGAGAATCACCGCGTGTTTTAAGCATTTCTTCCGCAAAGAAAACGGCACCGTATCCGGTTGCTTCCGGGCGGATAAGGCTGCCGCCCCAATTGCGTCCCTTTCCTGTAAGAACGCCGGTAAACTCGTTACGAAGACGCTTGTACTGACCGAACATGTATCCGATCTCGCGACCGCCCACACCGATATCCCCCGCGGGAACATCCGTATCGGCACCGATATGGCGCTGCAGCTCTGTCATGAAACTTTGGCAGAATCGCATAACTTCGTTATCAGATTTGCCCTTGGGATCAAAATCAGATCCGCCTTTTCCGCCGCCCATGGGAAGCGTGGTCAGAGAGTTTTTGAAAACCTGCTCAAATGCGAGAAATTTCAAAATGCTCAGGTTAACGCTTGGATGAAAACGACAGCCGCCCTTGTAGGGTCCGATCGCGCTGTTCATCTGAATGCGAAATCCACGATTGATCTGAATCTCGCCCTTATCATCAATCCAGGGCACTCTGAAAATGATGATGCGCTCGGCCTCTACCATTCTCTCGAGTATTTTGTGCTGTTTGTACTTCGGATTCTGCTCGACGAATTCGGCGAGATTATCAAGAACTTCCTCAACCGCCTGATGAAACTCGCTTTCACCCGGGTTCTTCTCAATGACCTTCTGTAACAAGGGATGTGCCATGTATATCCTCCAACCTATTTTTTACAGATGAATACCCTACCCCAAACCGGTATCTCTCGTATGTTTCATCGGTGTAAAATTCCATATCAATTTCACAAGCAGATAAGGGGGATATATATTTCAGATTTGTTAAATTATTTGAAATTCATTTTCTTATTATTTCTGTATTGTAAATTTGCAGCTGTTTTCGCAGTTTCTTTCGTTTTCACGTATTTGATGGGGGGATACCGGATACAACAACTCCGGTTGAATATGTCTGCCGGTTTAAACCTGCAGAGCCTCGACTAATCGAATAAATTCTTTCTGTGATTCGTGGACGCAAGGGGCAATAAAATCAATAAAACTGTCATCGGTGCTCATAACCGATTGCCCTAATGATTGCATATACTCCGTGCGAAGAACCGGAGGGATTACGGTTATCGGGTAGGCGTATTGCATCAGAGCCGTATTCATTAACAGCCGCGCTACCCTGCTATTGGTGTTTTCTTTTCAGAGTACCTGAACATATGTCGTTCTTGCACGATGCCAGCCGTTATTGCCGTTTTCAGTACTCTTTTCAGTTAAGTAGCCCACAATAACATACGAAACCGATGAGAAATCGCTGTATCCGTCTGCAAAGGAGATATCACTTGCCGCAATCGTCGCTGTCAATTCAGTTCCGTCTTTTGTGAACGGTGAAGAGATAAATGACAGATACTTTTCTTCTTTGGTGATCCCAAGATATTTTTTCGATGAATCAAATATCCAGACAAAACCATCGCTGATTCGTGAATCATTGATCAGATATTTCACTGTCAACTGAGTGTTGTCACTGTTTTTTATCGCGCTTGAAACAGTAGGCCTTTTCAATTCAGCAACATAATCATCGGCAACAACACCTTCATAATCCTGGCTGTATATGTATTTATACTCTCCGTTTGTCGTACTGCCGGGTGAGGGCAGTTGAAATAATCTTTTCGCCACCGAACCGTCGGAAAACACAACTACCGCCCTGTACTGACCGATGGGCAGCACGTATCCCTCTGGAGAAAACTTTGTAGAATAATTATAAAATGAATCAGATAAAAGCGTTTTCTCTGTTGTGTCAATCGACGCGGATCCGCCATCCTTTATTTTCGTCGTAAACCAGACATTATCGGTCGAATGACCGACATGAACTTTGAGCACATCTGCCTGTTGAATAGACCCGGTATAGAAAAGCTCGGTATCAATAACCATCGTCGCGGTGCTGTATGTTGACCAGAATGAATTATCGACCGAATCACAACGCCACATTACACTGTCTATCGTTATCGGCGCGTCATCGGTAATTTTACCGAAGCCCCGCTGGAGAGAACCATCATCGTTCAACCTTGTGCCGTCATCACAACCTCTGGTAACATACCAACCTTCTCCCGCAACGGTGAAAGATTTCTCTTCTCCCAGAATATCATCGGTACCGGAATAATAGGTTACCAGCGAATGATCGCCTGCCTCAAGCGAACATTCCATGTTGTCACCCGGTTCTATTGAGCCGATTTTCTCACCATCGATAACAACATCGATAGTCTCTTGCGCCCAGGCACAGGAACCGTCATTCGCATTATAAACTTTTCCTTTGATGCCCGAATCGCTATCTCCACCACCGCATGCACTGAATGTCATGACAAGCAAGGCAGTTGTTAGCATTAGTATTGTTCTTTTCATGATTACCCCTTTATTTTTATAGCAAAGTATCGTTATGCTCATGACCATTCACCTTATACTGATATTCCATTCTGTACAAAAATTCAATTTATACATTGTTCTCGCCAAAAGTCTACTCTTGAAAGTTATTAACTACTTCTTTAACTTCTCACAATAACACACAGCACAGCACATCACAACAAGCCTTTTCATCGTATGAGAATTGTCTCTATCAATTCATAAAACATCGCATTAATGTTCATGTTAATCGAAGTGGCTATTTGTTAATAATATCAAACCATAACCATAATATAAAAATAATAGCAGCATCAACAAAAATCATTAGAACAATCCTTCTTCGACTCCAACTTTGCATAGCACCTCGTAAAACAATACCCAAAACACATACTAGAAATGCACCAAAGTAAAGAAATCCTTTACCCGAAAAATCACACATTATATTAATTATTTTTTGAACCATAGAATCCAGTTTTTAAACCGTAGTTTGATTTTGCACCATAATCTGATTTGTAACCAGTTTCGTTCCAATTAAACTTCATATTAGTTATCACATTGAAGAAATCCTGTTTAGCTTCCTCATTTGACCAGCTTAAAGATTCGAAACCATTTTCATTCTTTGTTATCGAAACATAACCCGCATCCATCATATGCGCCATTTCTGCCTCAGCGTATTTAGCTATAAAGATTGCACATTCTTTGTTATCCCAGGCCACGACATGTGTCAATGCTACAGCCTTCTCAACCTCATATTTTGATGAATTACCGATTACTAAACCTAAATTTATAGCAGTAAACGCAGAATCGACTCCAGAGGCCCAAGATGAAGCAACGGAAAGATATTTTGACTCATTGATAAAATTACTCATTGAACCAAGCAAATGAACACCTTTTTCAATACCATCTATTGCTTTGTCAGCTACATTTTTGTCATTTAAATTTACCGGCCATGCACCGTAAGTTATTCTTGTTGGGACATTAGCAAGAAATTTCGCCGCATCTACAGCTACCGAACCAAAAGGAACAAAACCACAAGCTGTAAAAGTAAAATCAGTCAATTGATCATCTGCTACATAAAAATAAGCTGGTTGATCTTTTGTGTCACCTGTTGTCGGCAAAAGTGATGCCAACCCATCTACATCCACATAATTCAACGGATCACTCACCCCGCCCAGATAGGCGTACCAGTTATACCCGTCCCGAATCGGGTCCTCTGTATACCATTGCTTCAAGTTCGGGTTGTACTCTCTATACCCGTAGTTATAGTTTCTGGTAAACCCATCATAGGGTTTACCGGTGTAGCCGAATTCGGTGTCGAAGTTGGTGAACTCTTCTCTTCGCTGGTTGTGATAATTCGTATCGAGAAATTCACCCCAGGCACCATAGCGTGTTTGTTCTGGCGAAGACCTAAAATAATTCACCAAGTTTTTCTTTATCTCAATCGTAGTATTTGCCGATTTCTTTGATCGTCCAAAGAAATCGGAGAAAGAAAGACGCTCTCAAACGCCGAGGGCTGACCCGCAGAACTTTCGCGTCGCACTTCGTGCGATCTGCTAAAGC
>JAEWVL010000233.1 GCA_023396665.1 Spirochaetota bacterium | reverse complement strand
TTTTAAAGGGGGGGGGGATACCTTGGACTGGCGACCTGTTGCAACGTGAGATATGCTGCAGGATTTGACCTTTTCAGCTAAAGTACAGAATTTAACTTTACTGGTTGACCTTCGGCTGCTATACCCTATGAGGGTCGCAACGTTTGCGTATCCTCCAGGAACAGTCCGGCTGAGAACAGGTGCGCAAAGTCAATTTGCACAGGAGTATGAGACATGAAGATTGCCATAGGCTCGGATCATGCGGGAGTAGCTTTAAAAGCGTTGATACAAAAGAAGTTTCCGGATATAGAATTTGTCGATTACGGTACCTTCACCGAGGATTCGGTCGATTATCCCGATTTTGCGGTGAAAGTCGCGCGTGCTGTACAGGCGAGATCAGTCGACAGGGGTATCGCTATCTGCGGAACCGGTATCGGTGCGTCGATTAGCGCGAACAAGGTGAGAGGAATTCGCGCTTCGTTGTGTACGAACGGATTCATGGCCGAAATGACACGCGCGCACAACGACTCCAATGTCCTTGTTCTCGGAGCGCGCATTACCGGCGACGACCTTTCGCTGGATATTGTCAAAAAGTGGCTTGAAACTGAATTTGAAGGCGGTCGTCATGAGCGTCGTATCGATAAAATTGCGAAGATAGAGATAGAAGAAAAAAACGAGTGAGGTTGTATCCGTAATGAGAAGAGTCACCCTTGCGCTATGTTTGCTGCTATCCTGTGTGCTTATGCAGGCATCGGGAAGGGTGACCGGTCGTTTTAATTTTACCCCGGCAGGGCTTTCCTTTTTTCGCGCCGCGCAAAAAACCATTAATGGCCGGCAGGTCTACGAGATTGACGATATCACCTACGCCAGGACTGTCGAGCACGAGATTAATGATCTTACCATATCCTTCAATGGCGACAGGCAGATGCGCATGGATGACTCAAGAAAATATGTCGTCTATAATGCCCAGTACGAACAGCGTACGGGGGGATACCTGTCCGGCGGTGGCGCAGCCTACTTTTTTAAAAAGGAACACCGCATAGAAATCGAGAACAAGAAGCATCTGTGGATGGGGGAAAGCGAAGACCTCGGGTCGTTCACAATCGATTTCAAGTTCATGCCTTCGTCGTTTGCCACACAAAGCCTGCTTCTTTCACGCGTTGGATACAACACCGGTCTGCAAAACGGCGTTCAGATTTATCTTGAGAATAACCGCATAAAGAGTGCCTTTCATAATGTATTTGTCGACGACAGGGGGGCGACGCATTCGGTCATCCTCGGAGGTTCTCCGGCACTTAACAGGGATCGATGGTATCATTATGCACTCAGTTACGATCGCCTTAGCGGCCGAATTGCCGTGTATCTCGACGGAGAGGAGCTTGCCGTACATTATATGACAGAATCGGCTTCGCCGACCGGAACCGTTTTTGTGCCCCGTTTTGCCGCCGAAGATCTTCCCGATATCGTAATCGGTGAGCGCTACTTCGGCGCGCTCGACGAACTTCGAATCAGCTATCGTGACCTGGAGTCTCTGAAAATAGTAAGTGATCTGTCGGTACCTTCACACCAGGCTCTCGGAGGAAATGAGCGAATACCCGCCAATCATGAGGGGGTCATAACCAGTCCGGTCTATGAATTTCCGGACACAGGAACCATGATACACCAGTTTTCATGGAAACAACTGCCCGAGCCGGAAACCTTTGTGTATTTTGAACTGCGTATTTCCGACGATCGTTTCAATACACAAGGGAATGAACCGCGCTGGTACAGAATACAGAACAATCAGCGAACGATTTACCAGATGCGGCAGGGCGATCTGTTTTTACGGGGAAAATATTTTCAATGGCGAGCGCATCTGATCGCATCACCCGACGGAAAGGCGACGCCGCACCTGTACGATATCATGCTCGATTACGAGGTCGATACGCCGCCTGCGATTGTACAGGGTGTTGAGGCGTTTTCTGTCGGTGACAGATATGTCAAACTTAGATGGCTTGCGAACAGTGATCACGATATAGTCGGCTACAAGATATATTACGGTGTACAAAAGGGGCAGTACACCGGTGTATTAAGCCGTATCGGCGGAGCCCGAATTGAGAATAAGGGTCGTTTTGTAGAGGTGATAGTGGATAATCAGCTCGTTGAAGAGAATAAAGCGGCCGATACGACCCGCTTTTTCGAGTTTCCGCTCATCAAGAACAATATTCTCTATTATTTTGCCGTTTCTGCCTATGATTCATACCGGCCAGACACCCGATACAATCATGAATCCGCTCTCTCGAAAGAAGTGTACGCCCGTCCTTTTGCGGGATCCGAAATCCGCGGAGAATAGTGACAGCGTATCATTGTTGTTGTCGTGAAGCTGTACGTTCCGGTTTTTTCCTGAAGTACCGGCCGCGATCCCGGCCCTGGTTTGGAAATATTCTTGATAAAAACGATGCTGATTTTAGGCTAACACAGCCGTTTCCTCAAAATGTCAGTAATAATAATTACTGATAGATTTCTGAACATGTGTGCCAATCACTTGTTTTCCGGGGTGTTGATGAAAATTCTTTTGGTCGGGGACAAAGAGTCCAAATATATATACGACTACTTTGATTACGAGCGTTTCAAGGATGTCGATTTGATTATTTCGACCGGAGATTTGCGTTCGGGCTACCTTTCATACCTTGTCACGATGCTCAATGTTCCTCTCTATTACGTGCCGGGAAATCATGATCGCGGATACGTTGAGAAGGCTCCGGAGGGCTGTGTCAACATTGATGGAAAGCTGGTGCGTCACGGTGATCTTCGAATCTACGGGCTCGGCGGCAGTATGCAGTACAATATGGGGCCATATCAATATACCGATAGGGAGATGAGTGCCCGTTATAAAAAAAACAGGTTCAATCTGTTTCTAAACGGGGGCATCGATATTTTTGTGACTCACGCGCCGGCCTATCATATCAACGATGGTGAAGATCAATGCCACCGCGGTTTCAAAGTCTTTCTCGATATTCTTAAAAAATACAATCCTTCCCTGTATATTCACGGTCATCAGCACCTCAATTACGGTCACAACCGTACCCGTATTATGAATTACAATGACACCTGGATCATTAATAGTTTCGAGTATTACTATTTTGATACAGAATGTCCCGATCGTCAGATATAAGGGCTGTTTTATTTTTAGCAGTTTGCTGAAAAACAGCAAACTGCTTGCGGTACATGGATGTACCGCCATTTTTCGGGGCATAATCCGACTAAAAAGCCCCGAAAAATGCGAGGTTTTGCGAATTTACTTCGCAAAACCGACCCTGAAAAACTACAGGATGTAGTTTTTCAGGAAACTGTTAGTTCTTTCGTGAATTTGCGATTGTAATACGCTATGTTTTTCAGGGGGGCTTTGTCTCCGTACTTTCCAGAAACAGGCAACGCTCAGGGAGAATCCCGATTAATTGCCCGTTTCTTTCCTTTTGGTTCCGTTCTGTTCATCATGGAATTACTTGAGCTAAGGGCCATTTTGATTAATATGAATTCCTTACAGTGATTTGAAACCTTTTTTCTCGGTTAAGGGATCAGCACTCGCCTCGGGAGATATTAGCGGAATCTCACCGACAACGTTTTTTACGAAGTAATTCATCGAAACGATATCTTCTCTTGTCGCAAGTTGCCCCTCGGCGATGCGTACTTCACCCTGTTGATCTTCGATCGGACCCTTAAAGATGGTAAATTCATCCTGTACGATCATCTTGCGCATGAAGTCGACCAGATGCTGTGTCTCACGGGGCAGATGCGTCAGCGAGTAAAAAATATCCACAAGACCTGAATTTATCCCCCACCAGAAACTCACCGGCTTCGAATCGGAGTGACCTCCCTCGAAATAGCGTTTCCATGTATCTGTCATGATGCTGCCGAGAATTTTTTCATAGAATACGCCCCAGTGCCACACGGGTATCGCGTACTGTTTGTCGGGTATAAATGAATTGCTGGCTTCCTCGTATTTTGTGGTAAAAAGACCGTAGGTCTTTTTACGCAAGTTGGCGACAGGCAGATCCTCCTGTGTTATCAGATCTGCCCCCTCTTTGGTGAGTTCTGTTGCGGGAAGCACCGAAAAGGGCTGGTGTTCCCAGCGATATGCCCAATATACGCGCACCTTTGCATGGGGATTGACGATCGCCACCCCGAGCGCAAACGCGTTGATGGCGCTGATAACCTCTGATATGGGGTAAGTAGCCACGTAGCCGATGACATCGTTCTTCGTCATGGCTCCGGCGATCAACCCCATGAGAAATTTAACCTCGTAAATTCTACCATAGAAAGTACGCACGTTTCGAAACGAGTCGTTTTGTGAGCAGTTGAAGAATTTCACCTTCGGGTATTCCAGCGCGGCTTTGAGCGTTTGCATGTTGTATGTCGGCGAAGTGGTAAAGATGATGTCGAGCTTGCTGTCGGCAAGACGGCGTATGTCGTGATAGGCTTCCTGGTTTTGCGGAACATCTTCAATCGAAAAGGTCTCGACGAGATTTCCGAGAAGGCTCATGACGTGGCGTCGACCCTGTTCGTGCGAGTAGGTCCATCCCGATGTTTCGGGAGTTTTCGCGTATACGAATCCCACCTTGAGAAGTTTGTTTCCGCGCTTTTTCGACAATGCATTGATGGCTTCGGCTTCTTTCTTTTGCGTCAGGGGTTTGGTTATCAGCGTTACGCTCGTTTCCGCCTGCATCGTCGAAAACTCGGGCATCATCTTTTTTATGATCGCATCGTGTTCGCTCTGCGTGATTTCCGCGGGAATTCCGTAAACCTTTGCAAAATGCAAAAATGCATCGCCGGTTGTTATCGGCAGCTTATCCCCCCCGTTTTGAAAATAAAGATTTCTGAAGGCTGAGTAGACGTTTGCCAGAAAGTGACGATATTTGTCTACCCCTTCAATCAGGGGAGGGGAGTAGGCGTCAAGCATCGATCCGAGAAGGGGGAAACGCCCTTCATCCGAGAACCAGATGGTGAAAATGCCGCTTTGCCGGTTGAAATCGAGAAACTCGTAATAGATCGAATTTTGTTTATCTGAGGGATCTCTCTTCGGTATGATGCGGCGAACATCCGCTTCTACCGAATAAGCGTCAGAGTATTTCAGCACCGAAACGCGCTTGTTTCCCTCGCGAACATAGAAGTAATTCATGTATTCGAAGGCTGTTATCGGGTCGCGAATACCTTCTTCGATATGGGCTTCATAGAGAGCGCACCATTTTGATGAAAACTCGCTTCCATAGGGGGAAAGGGGCAGAAATCCCTTTGCAAAAGCGGTGGCTCTGGAATGTGAGGTCGTTCCGACCACTTTTTTCAATGGAACTTCGACGACACCTATGTTCACTTCTGACATTATATCCGAATTGCGGAGCAGACCGTCAAGAGAGGGCAGGTAGCCCGATTTCCCTTCGGAAACACGTTTGAGGTAGACCTGTCGGCCGCTTTTTTCGGCAAGTTTATATATATCGAATACGGAATCCACTGCGAAGCCTCCCGCCGGCAATATCCTGACAAGATAAAGTAAGCGTCAGGTGAAAATTACACAAGCATATTCATTGCGTTGCGAACTTCTTCGAGGGTTTTCTCTCCGGTCGCACGAGCTTCGGCGATTCCCCTCTGCAATACCGACCTGATATAATCCGGATTCTGTTCCAGTTCAGCTCTGCGAGCGCGAATCGGCCGCAAATACTCGTTCAGTGATTCAGTCAATTCAGCCTTCAATTTGCCCGCACCGCCGTCACCGATACGCTCAGCCACCGCTTCGGGGCTTTCTCCGGTGCATAATGAAATCAGCATGAGCAGGTTCGAGACTTCGGGGCGCTTTTCGGGATCATAGGTGATCATTCGCTCAGAGTCGGTTTTCGCTTTTTTTATAAGATTTGCAGTCTCGTCCACGGTCGATGAGAGCATGATGGCGTTATTGCGGCTTTTGCTCATCTTCTGACCGCCGTCAAGACCGAGAATAACCGGAGATTTGCTCAGAAGCGGCTGCGGTTCGGGAAATACCGCCTGGTTTGTGGCGAAACGTTCGTTAAATCTGCGGGCAATGGTGCGTGTCAGTTCGAGATGCGGCAACTGGTCTTTGCCGACAGGAACAACGTTGCCTTTACAGAAAAGAATGTCGGCTGCCTGATGTACGGGATAGGTGTACATCCCCGCATTTATCTTTTTGAGGCCGGCCGCCTGTATTTCCTCTTTTACAGTGGGATTCCGATCAAGCTCCGCGTTGGTCACCAGCGTTAAAAACGGTACCAGCAGCTGATTGAGTTCGGGAACATGGCTGTGCGGAAAAATCACCAGATTGCCTTTGTCGGGATTAAGTCCGACGGCGATGTAGTCGATTACCAGATTTTTGATGTTGTCGGCGATCGCTTCAAAGGACTCGCGGTCGGTAAGTACCTGATAGTCCGCAATAACGATGTAGGTCGGTACGCCGAGCGAAAACAGTCGAACCCTGTTTTGCAGAGAACCGAAAAGATGTCCGATATGAAGGCGGCCGGTCGGGCGATCTCCGGTGAGAACCCTGAATTTTTCGGGTGTACTCTGTATCTGTATTTCGAGTTTCTTACTCTTCTCGACTGTCGCTTCAAAAGTGCTATACTCTATTTTTTCATTCTGTTCCATATATTTGTTTCCTGAGTGAAAGATGCTCTGTCTTGGTATATAATGCGTAATCCGTGATACGATGGCATTTCAAAGCCGTCGCCTGTTTTACAGACCGCATATTGCTGTTTTGTCGATTAGTGTCAAGATGTTATTGGAAGCCGCTTGTATCGGCTTGTTCCTTATTTATCCGGTTTGCACGGCAGTACTTCAGTGCCCGTTAGCATTTTTTTATCGTCTAAAACATGGTTTATCAGCGCATATTGCCGATATATGTACTGAAGGTACTGAGAAAAAATCCCAATCTTTGCGGCTTGTTTGTTCACTAAATTTCTTCATAAGGTGATTAATAAGCTAAAAAACTTGACATTAATTTGACGATGATTATCATAAACCGGTTGATTGGGTATTTGGAATCTCTAAAAACTAATCTTTGCAACTCGAACCTCGAATAATTCAAATGAAAAACGAGGTAAGATCATTGCGGTTGGTAATTATTCGAGGTTCCCTATTTGTAAATGCAGAAAGGGGAAAGCAAGCGATGGGTTTAAATCCGTTCAAGGGCGCAGACCTGTATGATCTTGAGGACAACATTGCGATACTGCTGAGAAAGGGATCAAAAGGCTTTCGTCATCAGCTCGCTCGTTTTTTCTCTTCCATACATCGACGCGGTCGTCAGAAGATAACCCTGATGTTCATTCCTCATTCCGAGAAGAAAATCGTCAATTTCCATATTTCTTATTACGCCATAGTGTTCGCACTTGCCATTTTTTCTGTTACAATAACCCTTACCAC
>JAEWVL010000189.1 GCA_023396665.1 Spirochaetota bacterium | reverse complement strand
TGCTGACACGGGGGCAGCCTCGCCCCATTTTTTTCGCGGGGGGATACTCTTGCGTGCGGCAACCATGACGCTTCGTATAGTCAGAACTGATCTGATAGCCATGAACGAAGGATTTCTCCAATCTTCTTAAGAAACATTTGCGGTGTAATTGTTTACTCGTAGTGGGTCCACATTCGCAAGATTTTTATCGTTTTTTCTTTTTCATAAATCGTGTAGACAATTCGATGCTGAATATTAATTCTTCTCGAATAACATCCCTGAAGATCGCCGATCAGTTTTTCGAATGCCGGCGGAGTAAAGAAGGGGTCGGACTTCAGTTTTTCGGTAATGGCAATAACATTGTTTTTCAGGCCGGCTCTGCTGATCTTTTTGGAATCTTTGATTGCCTGTTTCGTGTATACTATCGTGTACATTTCACCATCTGATCTCTTTTGAACAATCTTCTATGGCTTCGTCAATGCCGGCGCGAATCGACTCACGCATTCCAGGAATCGATAACAGGTATAATGTTTCCTCGATGGATCTCCAGTCGTCCTCTGCGATCAATACGGCTGAGCCCTTTTTGCCTGTTATTATCAGCGGTTCGTGCGCGTTTTGAATTTCTTCAACAAGACGGTATAACTGTTTTCTTGCAGCAGTTATGTTTAAAGCATTCATGGTGTCCTCCGTACGTATTCACGTACGTATATCGGTACTTGTCAATAATGTCAAACCTTTTCAATTACGAAATCACTTTTGTCGTGTTCTGACACAGCACCTGGGATTTCAGCGATGTGTGGGCGATAAACGCTGCGATCAACGACGGCTACCCCTACCTGAAGGCGCTCGAAGCTTCATACGAATAGCGCGGCTTGCGGCAGGGTGTTATCTTTTCTGCGTTGTATTTAAGGCTGTCCCCCGAAAAGGACAGCCTGTTTGTTTTTAATTGAGCAATCTTATCAGCAGAACAACAGTTAGTAGTGACATAATGCGGGGGATGCCGCTGAGCCGATGCGCTTTGTTTTCACGAAGAGCTTTGCCTGAAAAATCTGCCGGTAAGTCCGTCTGCATGAATTTGTCAGCCTGAACCTGACGAAGAACCCTATAACTTGTAAAAGGGGCGCCGCCCTGGTACCGGTGTATTTTTCGAGCATCAACTTGAGAAGATTAACCTGCAGAGATTGCGATGGGTTCAATGGTTTCAATTTCCTCTGAAATACATGCTCTTTGTTCCCGTAAGTCGTATTCAGCCTGAATACCAAGCCAGAAATCAGCTGTGGTTCCAAAGTATTTTGAAAATCTGAGGGCAGTATCGGCACTGATTTTTCTTTTTCCCTTAATGATTTGAGATATTCTTGATGCGGGAATATTCGTATCTTTTGCCAGACGATATGCGCTAATATTGAACGGTTTAATGAATTCTTCTTCAAGAATTTCACCGGGATGTATGTTTGGTATTTTGTTCATATTCGGCCTCGTTATTTTCAGTGGTAATCAACTATTTCGACATCAAGGGCGTTTGATTCATTCCATTTGAAACAAATACGAAATTGATCATTTATCCTTATGCTGTAGCGGCCTTCTTTGTCGCCCGAAAGTTTTTCCAGATGATTAGAAGGGGGTGCTTTCAAATCGATCAGTTCTTTCGCCCTGTGGATCATGATTAACTTTCGAAGTGCTGTTGACTGCAATGACGGATGAAACTTTCTGGAATATTGCTGGTTCCAGATTTTCTCAGTTTCTTTGCATTTGAAAGTTTTAATCATATTGTAATAATAACGAATTACGTTAATATTGTCAAGTGATTTGTCGTGTCAATCACGGGAGAAGCCCGAATGCTTGGCTCTTCGTTGTATTGATCGTTTGTTTAGAAATTAGTCAGGTTTAGTTCTGCGAGGCTTATGTCGCAGCTGTTCCCGCAATATAAAGTCCGGAAAAATGGGCTCAGGCTCATCAGAACAACAGTTAGTAGTGACATAATACAGCCGGTAGTATCCCCCCGTAAATACATCTATGACAAAAAAAGATTTGAACAGAACGCAAAAAGCTGAATAAGTGCAATGATACATTTATCACGCTTACATGTGTTTCCCGAAACGCAATGATACGCGTGAAAAATACTAACAGGATGCCCCTATGACGAAATTCGGCACATTTAAAGGCGTATTCGTACCCTCGACAGAGGCCATACTCGGTACGGTGCTTTTTCTCATATTACCGCTGCTCGTCGGTGACATCGGCCTTGTTGCGATGTCGGCGGTCATCATACTCGCGCATTCGGTGACCTTTGCCACCGCATTCTCGCTCGCCGACTGTGCGACCAACCTGAACAATATCGGCGGCGGGGGCATGTACGCGCTGGCGAAACGCTCGCTGGGCAAGGCCTTCGGGGGCTCGATCGGCATTCAGCTGTATTTCGCGCAAGCTGCCTCGATCGGGTTTTACTGCATCGGTTTTGCCGAACCGTTGCAGGCGCTGCTTGCCCCTTTTCTGCAGGCGATGCCGTTTTTTTCGGAAAATGCTGCAGTAGACATACTTCTGCAGAAACAGCTGATCGCCAGTGCTGTTTATATTTTGTTTTTTATCTTTGCAATTATTGGGGCAGATTTTACGCTAAAAATACAAATAATGATATTTGTTGTACTGTTTGCGAGCATCGCAACCATATTTCTTTCGCCCTTTACGGGAATCCGTTACAATAATGTACCGCTTTTTTCGGGTCTGCAGACAATTAACCTTTTCGGAAAACGCGAAACGACGCTTGCGCTGTTTTTTGTCGCTTTCGCCCAGTTTTTTCCTGCGGTAACCGGCATCGATGCCGGTGTCGGCATGAGCGGCGATTTGAAAAACCCCAAGAAGAGCCTGGTACGGGGCACCTTTCTCGCGATCTGCATCACCTTCTGTGTGTATTGCCTCAGTACCTTCGTTTTTTCGCTGATGAATCCGAATCTGCTGGTAACCGCATATTCGGGTAAGGATGCTACGGGAAACCTGCTTACCGATCTTCTCGGCCTGGGCTCTCAATTTCCCTTCAATGTCATGGGGATGCTGGTGCTTGCGGGTATTCTCTTCGCGACGAGTTCGTCGGCGCTCAGCTGTTTTATGACCGCACCGCGAACGCTGCAGTCGCTCTGCAAAGACGATGTGCTGCCAACAGCGCTGCGTTTCTTCAGCAACGACTTTCGAAAAGGGGGAAACGAACCGCGCTTTGCGACGCTTCTGACTTTTTTCATCGGCATATCTGTTATCTGGATGGGCAGTATCAATCTTGCGGCTTCGATAGTCGGTATCCTTTTTCTCGTTGTTTACGGCTGGGTGAACGGATCGGCCTTTCTCGAACGGATAAGCGGCAACCCCACGTTTCGGCCGACATCAAAGGGGCACTGGGCACTTTCGTTTTACGGTTTCGCGGCCTCGATTGGCGCGATACTGCTTTTCAGCTGGAAGATCGGTCTGGCGATCATCGTCGTGCAGTTCGTGATTTTTCAGCTGCTGTTGAAATACAAGGCAAAAGGAAGACTCGAAGGCGTCTGGTGGGGAGTGCTGTTTTCGCTGATCAACCGCTCGTTCAGGTCGCTGGCCAAAATCGTGATGGGAACCAAGAACTGGCGACCGATACTGACGGCGATCGGTTTTAGCGGCAAAGATAACTGCAGTGACGCAGTTGCCTATCTCGCCTCGATAATCGCGGCTCACAAGGGCATCGTGTCCTTGCACCTTGTTGTCGGTGAAAACGAGGGCGAATCGGCGGTGTTGAAAGACAAGGTTCGCGAGCTTCACCATTTTCCGGTGAACTATGTGCATAGCGATGACTACACGCAATCGGTACTGAGCCTTATTCAGTTTCCGCTTATGGGTTTCATCGATGTGAATACCGTTTTGCTCGAATATACGAAGTCAATCGACACGGTCAGGGTGCTGGGAAAAGTTCTGGCACTCAATAAAAATGTCATTCTGCTCAAAGGAGGCGATCGCATCGTAAAAAATGAACGGATTGACATCTGGTGGCGGGGCGAGCAAAACGGCAACTTCATGGTAATGCTCGGCTACATTATGAACGCCTCGCTGAAGGCCAACGAAAATAGAATGTATCAGGTGCGCATTATACGAAAGCTGAACAGGGGCGAAGACAAACTACAGACGGCTCAGGAACTGCAAGATCTGCTTGAAAAGGGTCGTGTCGACGGTGAGGTTGTAATACTTGAAGATGACGCTGCGCCATTTTCGCAGGTACTCTACGAAACCTCGAAAGACGCCGATCTGGTGATGATGGGGCTGCCCGGCAATTACGTCGAACAGGAGAAGAAACGCTTTTTCAACCTTGATAAATTCTTCTTCGACAAGGAGATCGGCAAATACAAACAGATGCCGGCGATTCTTTTCATCAAATGCGCACAGGCGATGAGTCTTATCGAAGAGTGAAGCGCTTGTATGCTGATCTGCGTTTTTATGATTTCAAGGCAGCCGCGAAAATGTGATGCCGCTGTCAGGGGCTTGCAGTATTTTTTTACGGGGGGATACTCGATATGACACTCGGAGCGATTGAGGCCGGCGGCACGAAGATTATCTGCGCTACCGGAAATCTTCAGGGCGAGATAACGCAGCGCAGCAGAATTGACACGCTGACGCCGCAGCAAAGCATACCGCAGGTGCTTGCGTTTTTTGATGAGCATAAAGTCGATGCAATCGGTATCGGCACCTTCGGGCCTGCGGATTGTAACGAGAATTCCGAAACCTACGGACGTATAACAACGACGCCCAAGCCCGGCTGGCGAGATTATAATCTCCGATCTGCAATCGCGGATCATCTTAAGGTGCCGGTCGCCTTTGACACCGACGTGAACGCGGCGGTCTACGGTGAGTATCTCTGGGGCGCGGCGCAGGGGCTTTCGAGTGCGGTCTATGTCACCGTGGGTACGGGCGTCGGTGCGGGAGCGATTGTCGGCGGTACAATTCTCAAAGGGCTTTCGCATCCCGAGATGGGGCACATGCTGGTTCGCCGGCATCCCGACGATCACTACGAGGGCTTTTGCCCCTTTCACAAAGACTGTGTCGAGGGGATGATAGCGGGGCCCGCAATCGCCGCAAGGGCCGCAAAAGCCGGCGACGAAATCGCCGACAGCGACCCCCTGTGGAATTATTTCAGCTACTATCTGGCGCAGATGCTCTACTCGATCGCCCTTGTCGTGATGCCCGAGCGCTTCATTATCGGCGGTGGAGTGATGGCGCGGGCGCATCTTTTTTCGTCAATTCGCGCAAAATTTCTGGAACTGAGTGCCGGCTATATGCAATTTGACCGGGTGCTGCGGCAGACCGACTCATATATTGTTGCGCCCGCTCTCGGGGGCGACGCCGGCATTAAAGGAGCGCTCGGCCTTGCGATCAGGATGCTGCAAAAGACCCGATAAGAGCGCGCTCAGTAGAGCTTTGCTTCGGGAGAGGGCTTGCGTTTGTGATCCCCCCGTAGCCCTTGCTGTAATTGCAACTAACACAGAGCCTCGGATAAGCCATGCTTTGTGACTTTCAGGGAATCTATAAAGGTAATTTTTAGTGGTTCCTTTGTCAGAGAATCTCATTTTTTTAACGGCTAAAGTAATGCCTTGCCTGTGCCGATAACTAAAATGGAGTGCTGTGCCGTCGCCTTGCGTGAGGGCCTGCATTACGGGAGTGCATTATGAGAACAGGAAGTTTATTCGCCGGAGCCATTCTTGTGGCGCTCGGTCTTGTTTTTGTTTCGTATTACCATGTGGTATATCAGCCCGGGCGTGATGCCGGTCGTCTTGTGCGCCAGGCACAGCTCGTTCACGAACGCGGCGACAGAGAATCGCTGAAGCTGGCGCTTGATCTTGCGACCACTCTGGTAGCGACCTATCCCGAATCGAAGTATGTTCCCGACGCGACTTTTCTTATTGCCGATATCTATGAGCGCAGCGGCCTCAAACGGCTGGCCTATGAAAAATACGAGGCGCTTGCCGTCGATCCCCGTCTTTCAAAGCGTCCCGATCTTGCCACAGAAGTGAACGCACGGCTTGCCGTGCTGAAAATAAAACGCAATTATTCCGAAGAGGGCATCGCCCGGCTGCTCAGCATTATTGCAAATTCGAGTGATGCGCAGTTTCGAAGCAGAGTCTATTGTGAGATCGCTTACGAAAGACTGAAGATGAGCAAGTTCGCCGAAGCCGAAAACGCGTTCGCGCTTGCTCTTAATGAGGATCCCGAGAATGCGGACGCGCTGCTGGGCAAAGAGCGCGCGCTTGCCCGCCAGAGTACGCTTGCGGCACCGAAAGCGCCTGCCGCGAACACCGGGGCGCAGCGCTCACAGCAGACTTCAAATACTCTCGGGCGGCGGCTCTCGGGTGACCGCATTTATCAGGCCGGGCTTTACGATGTGCGTAACGGCCGGCATCGTTCGGCGCGTGCGCATTTTAACGATTTCATTCGACGTTATCCTTCAAGTAAATATGTTGAAAATGCCTCTTACTGGATGGGTGAGTCTTTTTATTCGACCGGTAATTTTGAGACAGCCATAGAC
>JAEWVL010000176.1 GCA_023396665.1 Spirochaetota bacterium | reverse complement strand
CGATCTCGGCCAAGGACAAGCTGCGAATTCACAAGCTTGCACAGGACGCGGTCGCCCTCGCTGAGAATGCGAAAAAGCGAATAGAAACAGGCCCTCTCAACAGGGAGCTTGATCGCATCAAAAAATCGTCAAGACTGCAGATACTCAACAGTAACGAACTAAAAATATACTATGTGACTCAGATGAACGAAGTCCCCCCCGCTTTCAAATTCTTTGTTAACAATGCACACCTGTTCAATGTGGGAGCCGAACGATTCTTCCAGAAAGAGCTCATGCGTATTCTTGATGTCGACGGAGTGCCGATTAAAATTGTTGTCGAGGGCAAGGCTCCAAGGGGAAGTGCAAAAAATCCCAAAAAAAGCAAAAGACCTTTCAATAATACTGCAAAGGAAAAAGGAAAAAGCGGTGCTTCCGCCATGCGCAAAAAGAAATGATTGTTTCTGGAGATTCCGTTAGTCATCGTATGGCGACTACCTTCTGTAATGCCCCTGCGTCTTGATACGCTTTATTCTTTTGCTGCTTTTTGATCGAAATCGATCCATTTGTCGTTAACAAATATTTGAGCCGGAGACAGGGTTTTTTTGTATTCCATGTTTGAAATGTTTTCGACATACCAGCCGGGGTAATACCAGCGCATTCCCTTGCTCATCGCGAGAGCGATTTCCATATACATGCTGAAAAACCCCGGACGCATTTTTGCAAGTTCCGGGCTATGATAAAAAAATCCTGAGTAAATACTGTTGCTGCCCGCGACACAGAGCCCTACAGCGACTAGGTTTTCACCGATATAGTAATTCATTTCAAGCGTGTTTACAAAGCCGTAGTGCCGTTGTGCCAGCGCGCGTTCCGGATCGGCCATGTTGTGTTCGTTGTGACGCGCAGCCATATATGCTTTAAAGAGCTCAATTTTTTCAGTCGTTATCCCCCCGCAATTTTCTGCAACAACCTGTACCTGCAACTTGCTGTTTTTTCTGATCGTACGCAAGGTGCTTGTTGACCAGTGAAAATCGGGAACGCTGACGCGAAATGGAGTGCATCGCGAGCAGTCGTTGCAGGCTTTGAGTCGATAGTAATTCGCATAACACATGTAGCCTTGGGCGAGATAGTCGTCAACACGCAGCATTTCGGAGAGATTGGGATACACGCACAGTTCGGTGTCTGTGTGGGTGTCTTCGTTATATAGACAGCGCCCTGATATGCTCATACGGTAACAGTAGGGTGAGTCCATGGCGGCTCGTTTGAAATAGCTGTCCGCGCGCCCGAATTCGTGCATGCGGACCAGAACCAGTCCCATTTCATACAGCAGCATATAATTGTTCGGGTCAATTATTGAAAGCTGCTCGTATAGTGTAAAGGCAGCTTCGTAGTTGCCTTTATTGTACTGGTTGTGCGCGAGTGCGAACGTTTCTGAGATTTCTTTCATGCGAAGATCTATACCTCGTGGCGATCCGACAGTGAACGTGTAATTGTGGCGATGTCGGCATATTCGATATCGCCGCCGACAGGCAATCCTCTTGAAAGACGCATGACCCGAATGGAATATCGTTTCACCATTTGTGAGATGTATAAAGAAGTCGCATCACCTTCAATCGTCGGATTTGTTGCGATGATGATTTCATTGATTTCGTTTTGCGCACAACGTTCAAAAAGCGAAGCCATCGCGAGCTGTTCGGGGCCGATACCGTCAAGCGGTGATATGACCCCTCCCAGAACATGGTATAGCCCTTTGAAAGCCCCGGTCTTCTCTATTGTCAGTATGTCTTTCTTGTGTTCGACTATGCATAAGACGGAACGATCGCGGCGGTCGTCGGAACATATCGGACAAATTTCGAATTCGGAGATGCCACCGCAGACAGAACAGGTTTTAATATGCTTTTTGACGTCAAGAATGGCTTTGGCAAGCCGTTCCGCATCTGTATCGTCTGCGGAGAGCAGGTGAAATGCCGCACGGGATGCGCTTTTCTGGCCTATGCCGGGCAGTTTCGTCAGTTCGCGAACCAGAGTTTCAAGATAGACGGAGATTGTCATCAGATGAGTCCGTCAAGTCCTGGAATGTTCATGCCTCCCGTAAGTTCCTTCATTTTTTCCGACGCAAGGCGCTTGTTTTCGCTAACCGCATTATTATACGCTTCGGCTATCGACATTTCTATTTTCGCTTTCGATGCGCTTTTAAGTATCGATTCGTCAAGAGAGACTTCGAGAGCCTCGAATTCCCCGTTGACTGTGATTGTAATCATTTCGTCCCGACTCTTTCCGGACGTTTTCATCTTTTTCAGTGTCGCCTGGAGTTTTTTCATTTCCCCCTGCAGCTTCATAAGATTACCAAGATCGCCAAGTCCTTTAAGCATTTGTGTCTCCTTCTTTTGTGACTATTTCTCCGTGAAACATATCGACGACTTTTTTTACCAGCGGCGGAACATTAATTTCCTCGTCCATTGCCGTATAGGTCTGCTGCACGGGTAACGGTGCAATATTCTCATCGATGTCCGTTTTGTCAACAGCTTGCGTTTTCGTTTGCCCGCTTTGCGGCCGGTCAATGACGACGACGGCATCACTTATCAGTTCTCTGA
>JAEWVL010000172.1 GCA_023396665.1 Spirochaetota bacterium | reverse complement strand
TGTCTCGTGGAAACGGGGAGTATCTTGACACGCTTGCCACTCTTATGGAAGTGGAAAACAAATCCGATTTTAACAAAAAACTTCAGGCTAATTTCGACAAGATTTATTCACACGACAACATCACTTCAAAAGAAGTTGTTGCGAACATCAATGCAGTGGCAAGAAGCTGAAAATCCAATTATTGAAAGAGGACTGTAATGAAAATGAAAAAACTTTTAGTCGCAGCAGTAATAACAATGATGAGTTTTTCCGTGTTTGCCGGCGGTAATACCGGTGTTGGTATCGGAACAACCCTTTTTAAAGGTTATAAAGGAAAACCCTTCGAAATAATCGCGGTTTTGCTTGACAATATGATCTGCAGTAACAACACTTTCGCAGTTTCTTCGGGTACTCTCGGGTATCAGAAAGGCGCGGTCATCAGCAGAAACGAAGTTGAATTATACGTAGAGCAGAACATGGATATGCTTGCAGCCGACATGTCACGCGGTAACGGTGAATATCTTGACGGTCTTGCTGATCTTATGGGTGCCGAAAACAAAGACCTTTTCTCAAGCAAGATGAAAAGCAATTTTGATTCTATCTATACCAATGAATCGGTCAGCTCTAAAGAAGTAGTTGATAACATTTATAAAATACATAACAGTTGATTACCAGCAAATGATTAAATTTATTCGTACCATGGGGTCCGTGCTTTTGGCCGGGCCTCTTTTTTTGATTATCTTCTGTGCGCGTATGAACGCACAACAGCTTCAGCCGGCCGAAGAGGCGATTCAGTCCTCCTTTGTATACGGAAACGACGCTTCAGCGGTTAACACGCATTATCAGGTTGATGCGGCTT
Organism: Spirochaetota bacterium; assembly: GCA_023396665.1. Taxonomy (GTDB): domain Bacteria; phylum Spirochaetota; class UBA4802; order UBA4802; family JAFGJZ01; genus JAEWVL01. The sequence goes on along the minus strand of JAEWVL010000172.1, from coordinate 2,529 downwards.
ATGTCGAACGGCTTGTGCAACAGGCAGACAATCTAGGTCTCCATCTTGACAAGTATTGGAGTATATTGCTTCACTACGAGACAGGTGCCTGTGGCTCAAAAAGTCTTGTAGATGATCCGAAATTCTTTCTTGCACCTGACGGCAAAACCAATCCCAAAGCCGAACTTGAAGCGACAATCCGCGCTTTTTTTATTCCTTATTCCGAAAAGGAGCGGCATCCCGCCAGTAGATTTATCGCGCGTTTTGCCTGGCTGACAAAACAGCTTTCAATCGACAAGAAAAAGATTCCGTACGATGCATTACGCGAATACATCAATTATCGTGATGATCTGGCTCCCGAGCAGATATCGCTGGTTTTCCCGGCGGGATATCTCGAAAGTCCGGCCTCGATGTTCGGGCACAGTTTTCTTATAATCGACCGGAAAAACGTATCGCGACTTCAGTCGCTGGTCATAAACTATGCGGCCATAACAGATGAGACGAACGGTATTATCTTCGCCTACAAAGGGTTGTTCGGATTGTACAAGGGCTATTATTCATTTACCCCGTATTACCAGCGAATTCGCGTCTACAACAATATGGAGCATCGCGATGTCTGGGAGTATAACTTCAATTTTACTCCCGAAGAAATCGACCGGATGCTGATGCACATAATAGAACTTGAAAATATTTATTCATATTACTATTTTCTTGATGAAAATTGTTCGTTTAATATATTATACTTGATGGAAGCCGCACGCCCTTCTCTTGATATGGTGAGTAAATTCAAATACTCCTGCGAGCCGATAGACACGATTCGCGAGACTTTGCGGCAGGATGCCACCGAACTGACCAATTACCGCCCTTCAGTCTATTCAAAGGTCATGTATCTGGCTTCGAAACTCAATGCAAAACAACAGGCTTTCGTAATAGACACCTGCAGAAAAGGGCAGGCCGTCGACGAACAGGGCTTGCATGCTGTGGCAGAAAGCGAAGAGGAAAAAGCTCTGGTACTTGATCTTTCCGCCGAATATGCGCAGTATCTTTTTACAAAAAATAAAATATCAACCGAACAATACAGAAAAACCTACCTGTCATCATTGAGTGCAAGAAGCAAACTCTCCTATGACAGGGTACCGGTAAACGAAATGCCGTTGCCGGTAAGTCCTGACAAGGGGCACTTGTCCAAGATGATCGGGTTCGGCGCCGGCGTGAGTGACGGCAGCCCCTTTGCGGAACTGCAGTTTCGAATGACCAATCACAGCCTCATAGACAATGATGCCGGCTACAATCGCAATTCACAGCTGATCTTCGGAAATTTGTTTATTCGCTATGACAGAGAAGAGGACAAGCTGTTTCTTCAACATTTCGACTTCGTCGACATCGATTCCATCCCGAGAAGTGACCGTTTTGCTTTCAGAAACGCTATTTTTTTCAAGGCGGGGATAACGCGCAACATCGTATCGGATCAGAGCAGCGATCAGAAGCTGAGCTTCTACACCACCGCTGGCCCCGGGGTGTCGGTGAATCTGCTGAAGACCGATTTTTTTGTTAATCCGCTTTTTTATCTCTCGTTCGGTGATTACGATTATTATTCAAATATTGAACTTGGCGCAAGAGCCGGGCTTATCAATTCGTTCGGAATATGGAAAAGCCTGATTTGTGCGGAAGCAAGAAAAGCCCCCTTCTTTAACAAGCACGATTATCTGCGACTTTCGCTTCAGGAACGCTTTGAGATAGTGCGTAATGTTTCGTTTATCGCGGATGGATCCTATAATTACTCATTCGGGCATGATTACTACGAAGTGATGGGCAAGTTGCAGTATTGCTTCTTTTAGATAGAATAAGAAAATGATCGCGAATCTCGGCAATTCGCGGTGTGAATGATGTTAAAACAGAAGCACTAGATATGCGTTTGCTGATTACCTGAATTTTCCGATAAGACAATCCTCCCGCGCAAAAAAGCCCTCCCGCTTAGCGGGAGGGCTTTTTTGTATGCAGCGTTGTGAAAGACTGATTATTTTTCGCTGACGATCTTGTAGGTGTCGGTGGCGATCCATCCCTCTTCGTCGGTGGGCACAACCATGATTTTGACCTTGCTCGCATTGGTCGAGATTACACCCTCTTTGCCGCGAATGGTGGCTTTGTTCTTCTCTTCGTCCATGATGACGCCGAGATGATCCATATTGCTGCATGCTTTGCCGCGGGTCAGATATCCGTTTTCGCCGACGCCACCGGTAAAGACGATCGCGTCGACACGGTTTAATACCGCCATGTAGGCGCCGATGTATTTTTTCAGGCGGTAATCGAATATGTCCAGGGCGATTTTGGCGCTGTGGTTGGTATCCTGCAGCTCTTCAAGGTTGCGCTGGTCGTTCGAAATGCCGCTGATACCCAGAAGACCGGATTTTTTATTGAGCATGTTGTCGAGCTGACTGATATCCATGATGCCCTCTTTTCGGGCAATATAGAAAAGAATCGCCGGGTCAAGGTCGCCGCTTCGGGTTCCCATGACAAGACCTTCGAGCGGTGTCATACCCATAGAGGTGT
>JAEWVL010000118.1 GCA_023396665.1 Spirochaetota bacterium | reverse complement strand
ATGAAGTACAAAAGCCGAACTGCATACTCGTCGCTTGAAGTAATCAGGATTATTGGCGAGAATATTTTTGGTACAAGAACTTTGGTCGAGCTGATGAATCCGGGGAAATATACCCCTCTTCATTTTAAGCGGAAGTACAACTGTATTCAGTTAGGCTTTCAGTGGTAAAACAATGGGACAGCAGTGAAATAAAGATAACCTTCAGAGAAAAATCGAAACTAAATTATATTTAACAATAATCAGTACAATTAGCCTTCGGAAAAAGATATATTTTGACAGTTTTTCAGGGGACTGCTAATATGTAAAACAATGGGACGGCAATTCTTATCATTTTAATTGAATTTCAAGCCTGTACCAGAATGTTTGAACATGCATGCTTTACTCTGCTTAGGCCGCTGATCTGACTCTTTAAATATTAAATCCCAGCCGCTGCAGATGATGAGGCACAGCGCATCGATATCAAAAACTGTCTTGTACGAGAGTTCAACGTTTGGCTGTTATCAAGCCATCGTGTTATAAACAGGTATCTGATTGCAAATAAAATGCAGAGGCCACAGAAACCCAGGACTTTACCTCAACATGAAAACAGATTGACATAATAGACAAAAAGGCAATAATGTGCATTAGTCTGCTTGCTTAACTACAGGGTCGACAAGAAGAAATCTTAACGCGTAATTTTAACAATTCAACCTTGGAGATGATTCTCTTCTGACACAAAAATATCTTTTAAAAGACTCGCAAGTAACAGTCAGTATCTTCATAGGGGGGGCTTGTCTGCTATCTGTCCCTTTTTAATCCGCCCCCTGCACAAAGATGTTTTCTAACAGTCTCCTGCTTAAGTCCATCGTGACCTTAAACAGGGTCGTTTCGCAGTATCATTGTCGCATTTTGCGAAACTCAGATTAAGCTCGGTCATTATTCCGAGTTAGCCGAGCTTAATATCGAGAGCCGTAAATGCGGCTCTCGTTACAGTAAGGTTCCGGAATTTACTTCGTAAATTCCAGTAAATGGCGGTACATCCGTGTGCTGCTTTACAGTTTGCTGTTTTCCAGCAAACTGTAAATAAAACAAATAACCGGAGGAATCCATGAACACAAACACTGCGGGAAAGTTGCTTTTTACCGCCTGCCTTTTTCTCAGCGGGGCGCTTTTTGCCAACGGAACCGACAATCTCACGAATGCAAGCCCCGAGTATATCCGTACGCTATCGCGTAATGCCGCTTGTGACAGCGCCGACGCTGTTTTTTACAATCCGGCAGGGGTGGTAAAGCTTGAGGACGGTTTCTATATCAGTGCGGGGAGCCAGACTATTCTGAAGAGTTACAAAACCGGTCTTGAAAGCGAATCTCTTGGATTATCAGAAGATTATGAGTCAAATAAAATGACTCCGACCCTTCCCGATGTGTACCTGCTATACAAGAATAACAAGTGGGCTGCTTTCGGGGCCTTCAATATCGTCGGCGGAGGCGGCGGTCTTGAATACAGTGACGGACTTCCGATGATGAAGCTTCTTGCGATGAAGGGATTGGGTGACAAGAAGACGGTATCACTGCCGATATACGGCACTCAGACCCTGACAGTGACTGATGTTGAGGTTGATGAAATGAAACTTGAGGGCAGCTCGATGTATATGCAGGGGATGATCGGCGGTGCGTATGCAGTCAATGACATGTTCTCTTTTGCACTTGCAGGACGATATGTGAATGCCCGGAAGGAGTACAGCGGAAATATGAGCTACACGGCTACGCTCAACGGCTATGATGCTACCTATGGCAATATCAATAAAAATGTCGAACAGACGGTGGAGTTTGATACAAAATCCACCGCCTCGGGGATCGGCTTCGTGGTGGGATTGGACTTTGCACTTCTCGATAATAACCTGATTATAGCCCTCAAATACACCAGCCCGGTCGCACTTGAATTCGAAAACGATACGAAAGTAGACGGAACCGGTCTTTTCCCTGACAAAGCGAAGAAACGCCGCGATCTGCCCGGTTATATATCGGCTGGTATCGGATACAATATTACGCCGAAGATCAACGTGTCGACCTCGTTTGACTATTTCATGGAAACGATGGCTGACTGGGAGGGAGCGGAGAAAGATGTCGAGGATACCTATCAGATCGGTGCCGGTGTCGTTTACTCTCTGCTGCCCAGGCTCAAGCTGAGCACGGGAGTGCTGTATGTCGGAGTACGGACCACTGACGAATACATGAGCGATTTGGATTATCCGCTGACATCGGTTACCGTCGGTTTCGGTGCGATGTATGAGGTGATCGATAATCTGAACCTTAATCTGGGCATATCAAAAGGTTTTTACTCGACATATACCGAAAAGCTTTCTGCTGCCGAGGCTCCCGCGACCGACGTGGAGCAGTCATATGCTAAAAGCATCATGAATGTTGCTGTCGGGGTTCAATATAAATTATGATAATGAGGCGAAAAATGAATACAAAAGTTAAAACAATAGCCGTTTCGCTGTTGTGTGTCCTCCTGTCACTGTCATTCCTTTCCTGCGAGGCCGACACGGGTATTTCCGGTTCTAAAGGAGGAGGCGTTACCGGATTTCAGCTGAGCAGCGTTAAGGTAAGTTCAAATAATACCGCAAGCGGATTAACAGAATATATCATCAAGTATAATTACGACGACACGGGGCTTCTTGTTTCAGCGCTTGTCTGTGATGTCGCTGATGAGAGCAAAATCAAGACTTTAAGTCCAACGACAGCCAAGGATCTTCATCATGTATATACCTACGATACCAAAGGTAATCGGATCAAGGATGATGTCTACACCGCAGATGCGAACGCTGATGGAACGATCGACAGCACAAATGATGCAGCTGGTCAGTACAATTATACCGAATACACCTATGATGAGGAAAAGGGACTCAAACTCAAAGAAACCGTTTGTATGGGAACCCTGATTTCCCAGATGGCGGCTGCGCCTGTCGGAACTCCGATTGTTGCCAAGAGCTATTCCTATGATACAGACAATCGCACCACGGTGATTGCAGTACGCGGGTTTGCGTCGCTGGGAGCCTACCCGGCGAATTACGCGGCCGAAATTACTACCAACATCGACAAGACCTTGACCTATGAGGGTGAATCGAAATACCCCTCGACCGAGGTGACCACGGTGAGTCTCAATGGCCTGGGAGCTGCGGCTACCCAGCTAAAGGGAAATGCGGCGTCATTACCGGTCGGTTTTGTTCTTTCCAAAATAACGTATGAATATGACAAGAGCGAAAGCATTACGGAGAAAAACACCGCTTCGTTTAACGGCGCCTCGTACTCCCTAGTGAACTGGACGATGAAGTATACCGCAAATAAAGCGGGCACTTCATCATATCTGACCGAAGAAACTTCGACCATTGGCAGCGCGGCCGACACCTCAAATATTGTCCTTGGCGATGGCGCTGCGGCGGGTAATAAAGTCGTCTATACCTACGATATCGAAAAGGGTCTGCTGGAATCCATGGAAAAACAGGACAAAGACGGCAATCCCCTTAAAGAGGGAAAATATCATACTGATAACACCTATGATGCGACAGGCAATCATGTGAAAGAAGTGGCTACGACTGTTGAGAGTGACAGCTCTGTCACCACCACGACTTATGAATATTCGTATGAATATGTAGACTGACATTATTATGGTACTGCACGGGGATCCTTCATTTTATTGAATGAATATGAAGGTTCTCCGTGTCACCCGCTTCTGTAGTTTCCATTTTGCCGCTGTTTTTGTTTCTACGCTTTGAACACTTCATACTTATAAGCGCTCATTTCAGAAGAAACGACCCTCATTTAAGACTCATAATTGTTATTCAGGTGAAAACTTTCTTATATGCAGACAGTACATTGCATAGATACGATGATGCACAGGCGAGTAAATGAGGGAGGCGTCTATAAATACTAATTAACCGGCTTGCTTAGTCCATTCCACTCTTTGCTGCTGTCGACGCTGAACATCAATCCAGCATCGAGCGGAGCAGTTCCATTCCACGGGCGGCAAGCCAGGGCGCATCGACGTCGTGAGAGATGTAGACAAGATGAAGGCGTCCGGCACTGGTGTTTGCACCCATGACACGATGGCCTGCCTGGTTGACGTTGAAGATGGGAGCATGGAGGCCCAGAAACTCGAGCTTTCCATAGACGCCCGGCCAGTCGAGGCGTCCGACATTACTGATCGAAAGATCGTAGTCCACAGTGAAGGCGGGAATTACGGGCATCTTCTCCACGATGGAATTTACGACCTGTCCCTGGATGAATAGCTTCGGAGTGATGGCCCTCTCCATCGCGGCTTTGGCCTTGCGGGCCATCTCCCAGAGATCACCGGCTCTCTCAATCTCGACCATGGCAAGACCGGTGCAGATCGGATGTGCGGGACTGGAGCCGTCCTTCAGGAAGCGACGGAGATTCACGGGAATTTCCGCGTAATGCTTTTCCCGCTCGGGATAGCGCTCGACGAATGGGGAGATGAAGGCGGCGCAGAGGGCGCCCTGCACCGATGTCCTCTCCGCGCGGCATCTTTCGCCAAGCCGCGATGTCTCATCAAGAGTCAAGTTCATCGGAACGAACTGACGCGGGTGGGTCGGAGCATTGAAAGGCCAGGGATCCGGGGGCGGAGCATCGGGGGGGATGGCGGCCTCCATCGCCTTAATCTCGAGAAGAACCTCGTCAGGGAGGGCCTGGGCGATGGGAATCGGGGAGGTCGCGGGAAGCTCCAGGCCGGGGTCGCCCAGAAATGCGAGAAGATCGTGCATGGCAAGCATCGAAGAGCCGCCGTCGGCTGTACTATGGTCATTGATCAGGATGAGGTCGGCGCTCGCACTGTCCTGAACAAGAATGCAGCTGGCAAGGGGGCCATTGGCGAAATTCGGCCGAACCCGCAGAGCCTGGTCCGTGACCTGAATCCATGAATCGGGAGAAGTCTTGGGGACAAGAGTCGCCTTCATGGGCCGGGCGAATGCATCGGTGAAGCAGGCCTCCCCGCTTTCCTCCAACAGGACCCTGGCGATCAGCATAGGGTAGCGCTTCCCGAGCTTCATGAGAGCCTCGTCCAGGGCCTCGAGTTCGATACATCCCTTGAAGTGGGCAACAGAGGCGAAGTTAAAACTATACGTCGAGGGGATAAACATTCGCTGTCCCCGCCGGCGGGTCAGTGCTAATCTCATGGGCTTTCCTCCATGAGAGCATTTTGCCGAAACCGGGATGTTGGTGTCAAGAATATATGACACAGAAACGGCCGCGTAATCGTCACTCACACACGGAACATCTCCATTCTGCAAAAAATTTTTTTTGCAGATGCCGGCTATTGACCTGACTACCGCTTTACAGTTTATCTTTTCTTCCGTGTCAAACACAGCAGAAGACAGTGCCGGCAACAGACCAGATAGTATATCTGTCCGATGAAGGCGCATCGTTTTGCTAAAATTTTTTATCTGGAGAAGTTATGAATAACGCAGCTATGGCAGGTATATCATGGAAAAAAGGATCAAGAATACGGCGTTCAGGAAGATTCACCCTGGATTTCAGGGCATCTGAAATATTTCCCCTGCTTTGCCCGGTGGTGGAAAGCAGATGGCTTCCCGGCTGGAAGTGCACGATGGTGTATTCCGTATCTGGCGTCGCGGAAAAGGACGCGGTATTTACCACGACGGAAAGTGACGGTCTTGAGATCGTCTGGAGCTGTATCACGTATGAACCGTGCAGCTTTATTGAATACAGCATTGTCAAGGGTACGGATTCGGTCGAGCGTCTGAGCATACGCTTGAACGAAAATGATACCGGCACGACTGAACTCGAGTGGACATTTCTGATCACCGAATTCTCATCGACCGGCGCGAAAAGATCGGGGCATTGTGAAAGCGAAGAAATATTTCAGCAATTTCTGCTTGATAGGCAGCGCGAGATTCGCTATTATCTTGAAAACGGTAAAATGATCGAATAATTGTATTGAAGGCCGGGATGCCCATGTACACAATCGGAAGAACCGCAAAAAAAGCCGGCCTCTCGCGCACAACGCTGATCTACTATGATTCGATCGGTCTGCTGCATCCGTCTGCGAAATCGGAGACCGGCTATCGTTTTTATGACAATGCCGACGTCGAACGCCTCAGGGTGATCAACATATTGAGAAGCGCAGGCCTTAAGCTCGATGAGATAAAAAGAATCATCAACTGCGGCAACGACGACGATTCGGTCGTGATGCTTCTGAAACGGCTCGGCAACGTCAACAACGAGATATCAGCTCTGCAAAAACAGCAAGAGGTGATCATTTCACTTTTAAAGGAAAAAGATCACCTCTTCAGCAAAAAGAAAAACGGTGTTACGGAGTTATTCAGACTTATAGAAAAGGCGGGAATTAATCCGGAAGACTTCGCAAAATGGCACATGCTGTTTGAACAGTACTCACAGGAAAATCACCGGCTTTTTCTGGAAACCGCGGGTTTTGACGACAACGAAATTGAAGAAACCATCGTCAAGCATTTCAAAAAGAACAGTGCTTTTAGGTGTTGAATTACCGCCTGGCGTAATATATTCATGGTTTTTTATATAATTTTTATCTTTCCGCTTCGCGGGATAGTCTTTTCTTTCATTGTTGCAAGTGTAGTCTTCTCTTTCCGCTCCGCCGGGGTTCAGACATATTCGGCCGGACAAAGCGCAGGGCCAAAAAGAAGGAAGGGGTCTGCTGTTTTTCTTAGGGCAATACATTCCGTAAATACGGGTATCCGTCATTCGTCCCCGAGGTGATGCCCCAGACAGCTGTAAAATCCCACCCTGTGTACGTCGCCTGAAGACGCATACCGGCAAGACTTGTCTGTATCCCGTAGCCGTTGTCCGTATTCAAGTCGTTACAATATGAATAATCAACTATACTCGTTCCGCTGATCTGTCCTCCTATTAATCCTCCGCCGCTTCCTCCGTTCGCGAGTCCGGTGGCATAACAGTAATATGCGGCGCAGGTGTCTTGCATTTCCCCTATAAATCCCCCTGCAAAGACTGTACCGCCGGTGTTTCCTCTGCTATAGCAACGGTTTATCTGAACGCCAACGCCGTTCAGCCCTATAAGTCCGCCGACATTTACGACACCGGATACGTTACCCGTCGCATAGCACGTATCGACATCGGCGAAGTTGCGCCCGATAAGTCCTCCTGTATCGTATGCGGCCGGTGAAGTATTACCTGTTACGTTGTTTTTCGCATAGCAATGATGTACCGTTGCCGTTGCTGCGTTCACACCTATAAGCCCGCCGGCATACAGTCTCCCCTGTACCGGGGCGGATGCTGACGTGCCGCAATTGGTTATTGTACCGCTGTTTGTGCCGACCAGCCCTCCCGTATTTGTATCGGTGGCGGTGACAGGGACCTTGCCCGAACAGCCGTCAATGGTACCTGTATTGTATCCCACCAGTCCCCCGACGTTGGCGTCGCCTGTGACAGATGTGCCGTCGGCGGAGCAGTTTCTGATCGTTGATGCGTCAGAATAGCCCGCAAGTGAACCGACGTTGTCGCCGCCCGCAACGGAAACCCCTGCAAGAGAGAGATCCTCTATGATTGCTCCGGAAATATAACCGAAAAGTCCCTGATAATCTCCGCCGCCGCTTGTCAGAATACCACTGACAGTATTACCGTCCGCGTAAAACTCACCTGTAAACGGTGTCGCATCTGTTCCGATCGGGGTCCATGGTGAATAGCCGCTTGAAAGATCGACGTCCACGTCAAGTATGTAGTAAGCGTCCAGATCCGACCTTACCGCATAAAGTTCATCGTCATTGGTAATATGATAGACTGTCCGTGTTGTCCACAGAGCGTACAGTGTCGCGCCGCTTGTGCTCATCGTATATGACGCACCGTCAGCATATTTGAATTTGGTACCACTGGATGCAAGCATCCATCCTACAAAGTTATAGCCGGCACGGGTGAAAGTATTCGGTTTAAGGTTCGCCGTTGAGCCGAAAGGAATCGACTGGGAGTTCATCGTTCCCGTTCCACCGTTCGCATCGAAGGTTATATTGTATGTTATAATGTTTGAACTATCTGTCCATTGGGCATAAAGGATGACATTGGCCTTCTCAATAGTGAAGAAGTCCCCCGGTGAATACCCGGTACCGCCGCCGTCCTGCCCTGAATTCCAGCCGGCGAAAGTTCAGCCTGTCCTGACAAAGCCGCCGCTGTTGTCCAGCACTGTCACCCGATCGCCGTGTGAGTATACGGCGGGGGCCGAAGGAGGTTCCCCGCCAGTACAGCCGTTGCCGTCGTAGCGCACGGTATAAACGGGAGTGAAGAGCCTGTTATAGATTGATCCGTCGCATGAGAGAATAATAAAAGACAGAACCGAGAAGAGTAACGCCTTCACGATGATATTTCGTATTTTCATGGCGGAACTTCCTTTGCCGGCACTATGCCGTTCGACACGAATGAGTTTCATAAACACGCGAACACCGCAAATACAGTAAAAAATGTTTTCTCACGGGAAGCACTTTCGGGAAAGGTTGAAAATCAATAGCATGTGAAGTACAAAAGGAATCCCTGTTAATGCTTAAACTACATTCAGAGGTAAGTGCTGGAATTTCGGGTAAAATCGGGCAGAAACGCAACATTGAGTCAGGCAAATACGCTGCACAAAAACTATGCTAATGATAATACCGCTTATTCAATAAAGTCAACTTCTTTTCACCAGAATATACATTCTTCAGGGGCGCCCCCTCTTACCTGATATCAGATAACCCTTTGAAAATGATGATCAGCAAGCAGTTAATTGAATTTTTTATGCTTAACTATAGCCGACGCTCGCGGCTGGCGGATCGAGATAGGCTGCCGCGAGGGCGATTCGACACCCTTTCACGCCGCATCGAGTATCTCACAATCTGAGAGCTTTGAGAATCTCGATATCACGCCCGTAATTATTCTTCTCAAAGCTCTTAAGAATCACCCTCTCGCCGGTGATCTCCTTGAATATCTTCTCGATACCCGTATCCTTGAGAAAATCGCCTTCACTCAGATGCAGGTGCAGATCGCCGCTGCGGTCGTTGCTGTGGGCATATAAAGTTGAAAGGTAAGGCCTGATCTGCCGGTACCACGCATACAGGTCAATCCTGGAAAACAGCAGCGCGTGCCCCAGGTCGAAGGCGATACCGAGATTGAGCGAAGCCGCCTCTTCGACGATGCGAAGCAGCGGCCCCGGGGTAAACTCGAAGACATTGGCGATAGAGATACGCATATCGGGGTGAGCCGCACATATCTCTTTCCAGAAGTTGATTGCATTCGAATAGAACCACGACTCGTAATAGAGCTTCTCGTTAAGAAAGGGCAGAAAGTTCGAGAGAAAGATGATCTCGACGGCATTGTACCGCTTGGCAAACTCTATAGATTCATTCACTTTTTTCATCACCACGCGCCGTACGGCACGCTCGGGGGTGCCGGTATTCAAATCGATAAAGGCGCCGTCCACAACCACCTCTCTGCCGAAGGCATCAAACTGCGGCAGCGGCTCAGGACCGTTGTCCTCAAGAAAGTCGGGTATGAGGGGATTGATGATGTTGATGACTTCGGCTTCAGGTGAAATATCCTGCGCGGGACTGAGAATATCATATTCTATGCCGATTTTCACGAGTGAACCTCTCTCTTAATATGAAAAGGTTATACCACTTCTGACAAAATTATGAAAGGGCCACTTTCACGTTATTCGGCCGGACCACCGCCGGGTGATATGAAAACAGAGGTGAAAGCATATAGAGAACCTCGAATAATTACCACCCGCAATAATTTTACCTCGTTTTTCATTGGAATTATTCGAGGTTCGAGTTGCAAAGATTAGTTTTTAGAGATTCCCTATATTTTTTTTCCAGGAAATTGGTCTGTAAAGAGGTCTTATCAAAAGTGAATGTTGACAGACAAGACCTCAAAAAGGGACACAATGAAAATCATGTGATGGACTTACCGAAGAGCTTAGGGCCCTTTTAAGAAAGAATGGTTAAAAACTTCACCCCCATGTGCTTTCTCTCAAGGGAAACTCATATCGAATGAAAGAACGAATGCGTTGGGGAGTGATAAATTTCGATTAATACCGGAAATCTTATATCGGTATTGACACATCTAGGCTAAAAGATACCGTAATATGGTAGCTTTTAGCCTTATAGCGCATCCTTTAATATAAATAAATACGCATCATGTATATCCGTATCGATTCATGTTGAACCGTTCGATCATTGTAGAAAGGAAATCATAATGAAATATTTTTTGTCGGTTCTAATCATCCTCCTTTCTCTTCAATTGAATGCCCAAATGTTTTTTCAATCAAATAATTATATGCCTATCGGAATTAATGTCGGAGGCGGCGGAAGCGGAGGTGTTTTCGGAGGAGAAGTAAGCTTTTTTCATCTCGGAGACGGCTTGGGATATGGCTTTTTCATAGATATACTCAAAAATAAAAAAGGAAGCCGGATATTCTCAGGACCTGAAATTATTATTCCAAGCAGCAACTCAAGTATCTTGATAGGCCTCGAAGCCGGTGGTGTAATAAACACCAAAACCAATAATACCGGATTCATGCTAGGATTATTCATTCCTCACGCCATCATTCCGTATTTCAGATTTTTTCATTTAGGTGGTGAAAGTTTCGCTGAAGCCGGGCTTTTATTCAAATTCCCTATTCCTATCGGAAATTGATATATTTCTTCCGATATATCAGAAACTAAGGATACAACGTATTTATGAAATTTTTTTTGCCATCATTATCTTCTTACTTTCTTTTCATTTAAATGCTCAAGGGCAAATGCTCATTTTTTCAGGAAAATGCTCTGATAAAAAGACTGACCTTACACCCCATAAGGAAACTTCAATTGGAACAAGAATGAAGTTTCCTAAGCGACAAAGATTGTGAAAATTGTTTTCTTATGGAAAACAATTTCGGAAAAGGTCGATAGTCCATAGTATGTGAAGTACAAAAAGGAATTCCTGTTGAGACTTAACTCTTCATAGGGCAGAATGGTTGAAATTTATACGGCGACAAGGTCGAGATTGTCAGTCCCGGAAGTGTGAGGGATGAGATGGTCGGGATGCTGAAGAATAGTATGGGAGTGTATGAGAGATAGTTTTCGATGAAGGATCAGTCATTCATGATATATAATGAAGAAAAGTGAATTCATGACATTTTCAATCAGTTCTGAAATTGAATGATTCGAGACCATCTGGTGTTAGATGCTCGCGAGGATATATGACTTTTCAGATGTCTGGAAAATAGATTATAGGAAAAAAATATTTTCTTGACTTGTAATCATATTTTGATTACATTGTGATATGTTTACCGTTACTCTAACAAAAGAGGCTCAGAAGCAGGCATTAAAGATGCCGCTACTACAGCAAAAGAAACTGACTGTTCTGATCGAAGACCTTGAAAGAATCGGACCGTTGCAGCCCAAATGGCCGAATTTCAGCAGTATCGGAGAAAACAGATTTCATTGTCATTTATCTCACAAATGGGTGGCCTGCTGGACTTTTGAGAAAGATGAACTGAAAATTGAGGTGTATTATGCAAGTAGTCGTGAAAATGCCCCATACTGATAGTATTACGATTACCGGGAAAAGCATTCCGGACGATCTTATGAAATTTCTGAAACAAAAGGGAAGCGTTACTGTTACCGACGGCGATGATTCGGAGATTGCCAGCGAAACAGAATGGTATAAGAAAACAAAATCTCTGATGACACCCGGCGATTATCTGCGAATTTACCGGGAAAGGGCCGAGCTTACTCTGGAAGAACTGGGAGAAAAACTGGGTGGAGTACCCCGTCAGAACATTTCCGGCATGGAAAAAGGAAGAAGAACCATTTCAAAAGAGACCGCTGTTAAGCTTGCGGAGATCTTTGATGTTGATTATAAGAAGTTTTTGTAATCTTTAAGTTCTGCTTTATATGCTTGAAGAACAATTCGATATCCCAACGGGCCTTATATATCGCGGCCACTTCTTCTGCTGCCAGATCAAAATTGTTCGTTATAAATTCATTTTGCTTATTGCTCTTCACATCTGTATATCTGACAATACGTTACAAATCATGATCATCTCGTATTATATGATCATAAAATCGCGGTTGCCATACCGGTTTACGCGGGGAATGGCGTAATTCATTGATTCTATTTATCGCGGATGATTTAAAACCGGCAATGATCAACAGACATGTTGCGAAACAGATATGTGCGATTTTCCGCCCGCCATCGGTGGGCGGATACGTTTCAATTCATCGAGATTCGCAACATGTCTAATTTTTTGACACGCTCAGTAGGTTCTCACAACGCGAAGTCCGTAATATTGCAGCTTATAATAGGGATAATGTTTATCAACTTGACCGAGCTGCAGATACTGCAAGTCTGCAACATTATATCCGCCGCCGCGCAGAATCCTGTATGATTCATCACCGATTGCGGAGGGGGCGGCACCGTACCACTCGAAGCACCACTCGTTCACATTGCCCGACATATCGTAGAGGCCGAGGGCATTCGGCTCTCTGCTTTTAACTGCGGCCGTCTTCGAGCCGCTCACAACGTACAGGGCCGTTTCAGCCGTATCGGAATACGCGGCACCGGCTCCGCTCACGGAATCACCCTTCGTATAGTGCATACCGTCGCTGCCGGCAATCGAGTTAGTCGCATCCTCACCTCGGTAACGGGCGGCGAACTCCCATTCTATACTCGTGGGCAGGCGAAAACCCCTGGCGTTTTCATTCACAAAAGGACTGTCGCAACCTCCGGTTCCAAGTATCATGAAATAGTTCCGGTATTCACCGATCAGTCTTCTTACCGGATTGGTGAAAGCCGCATCATGACAATATACACAATCAAGATCTTCGAGATCGCCGTTATTGGCGTTATAGTATTCGGTCAGGGCGTTACACCAGACCATGGCGTCGCGCCAGCTGATAGAGGTGACGGGCTCATGTTTCGCGGAAGTCGGAACAACAGAAGTGCCCTCACTACCCTCCCTGCCGGGATTATGGAACTCGTAAAGGTATCCGCCGTCGGCGCGCCTGCCGTTTCCGGCATCGGTAACGGCCCACAACAGAACCTCGCGCCACAGCTCGTAGGTGACTTCAGCTTCACCGATCAGGAAACGCTTGGGCACCGGGGCAACATCACCTGTTTCGTCGTATACATCGTCTTTATCTATATTGCAGGGAAATGTGTTGCCTGTCGCAATGTCAGGAGTCAATACCGCCCTGAATCCCGAACCGCCCGGAAACCTGTACGAATACAAATCACCCTCGGCCAACTCAGTCTTCACACTGACGGAACACTCATCGGTTTTTGAACCGTTAACCGTTTTAACACGAATGGTCGCAACACCCGACTTTAAGGCCTTAAGCAAACCATCCTGAGCAACCTGAACAATTTCCGCATCGCTACTTTCCCATACAAGGCTCTTGTCTGTCGCATTTGAAGGTTCCACGCTCGCTACAAGGCTTATACTGTCTCCCGGCTGCAGCAGCAAACTGCTTTTATCAAGCGAGACGGCTGTCACACTCACTTCATCATTTCCATTTTTGATACTGTCATCACCGCAGGTGACAAACAGAAACATACAAAGGATCATTATGGCATACTTGCTTGTTGTTTTAGTAATTTGCTCTAAGAAGAGCATAGTAGTAGAGATGATGACTGCCGCAGCAGCAATGAAATATTTCATCTTATGTCCTCCTTTGTGACATAATAGATATTACGCACAGTACCAAAAAAGTCTTATGCAAGAGAGTCGACTCTGGTTGCATCGGTGTTTAGTTAAATATACAATTTTATCCTTACAAAAACCGTGCTTATAAATTTTGTGTTTTCTTTAACTTTGCTTAATTTTCAAGACATAAACTTTTCAATTATCATATACATAAAGTAAGCCATTATAACATCTAATACAACACTTATGATGAATCTGGACTAATCCTTTAGAACTGTAAAGTTGTTTTCAACTTATCTGTATATTATAGAAGATCTTCAATCGTTTTTCTATTGTTTTACTAATTCTTCAAAATATTTTTCTTGTCTTTTAAATTATATCTACCTTTTAGGTAGAACCAGAATTGCGGTGATACGAAAAACATTCAATATCATACGACGAATGATTTTAACTGGAGACCTTTATCGAGGTTATGACGATACCGGTTATCAAAAGAAATTAAAAGAATTTGATGCGATCACAAAAAAAGCGGCACAACCCTATTGACGTTTATCATAGTGGAAACTGCTCAGACAAAAAGACAGACCTAACACCCCACAATCAATATTATGTGAACTACAAAAAGGAATTCCTGTTGAGACTTAACCCTTTTTATGGCAGAATGGGTTAAAATTTACATACCAAGACATTGCTTTCTAAAACAAAAGACCAGGTTCAATTTTAAAGTCCCAATAATAATAAACAACTAATCCAATTATTAAAAACATAACTAAAGCAAGAATAAATAATCAGGCTGTCGATTTTTCAACTATAAAATACTTGCAATAATTAGACAAATTTGTATTATATGACAATGAAAACATTTAAGAAACCGAATCGCGAACAGCAACTGTTGTTCGCAACCGTAAAGCTTGA
>JAEWVL010000108.1 GCA_023396665.1 Spirochaetota bacterium | reverse complement strand
AAGGAATCAGCGTTTTTCAAAAATAAACGGAAAAACGCAATATCCGATTTAAAAACGCAGTATTTGGAATAATCGATTTATTCTGCGTCATATCTTATAAATCGGACATTTCTTTGATAAAAATTATTGCAATTTTATATGAATTGAATAGTATGTAAAGAGATTTTCTTTCTGTGGAAGACCCATCATCCCGATATTATTGTTTTTCGTGTGATGCTATTGCTCGTTGTTCCTGGGTTATGCGAGCCATTATCCACCATTTTCGGTAAGCCACATATCAATTTCTTGCAAATAAGCAGAAAGCGATGGTGGTACATATGTATCGGTAAACTAAGGATTAATTATGTTTCGAAACATTACTTATCAGAACCTATCAGATGAAATTAAACAGGAAATTGAACAGTATCATGAAGCTTCTGTGAAAAAAGGTCTCGCCCGCTCAATGAACGATTCGTTGTCAGAATGGTTTGAGCTTTGCTTTGAGAAATGGCTGATCGACAGGGAGTGTAATCTCGAAGAAAACAAGCGTAATGCGATACGGTTGAATGTTGAGCTGCCTGTTCGCATCGCCGAAACACTGATAGAAAACAGCGATGGGGTTACCGATGAAGATGATCTTCTTTTGGGAACCATCGTGAATATAGGAAGAGGGGGACTCTTTTTCCGCTCGTCAAAGCCGATAAAGAGATCCAGTATTGTCAGAGTAGGGATAGACCTTTCTCACATCGACCCGAACCTCAGTGAGGTTCAGGCTTTGGCGATGGTCAGCAGATGTGAGAAAATCGGTGATGATTCATATGGAGTCGGGCTCGTGTTCAGCTCTATTTATGATGCGGATCAGAAGAAAAGTCTTGATATGTTTATCTTTACCCGTCTTGCCTTCTATATGCAGAATACCTGACAGCGCTTACAGACTATCGACATATTGTTTGAGGTTATCTTTTTTTACGACAAACTGGTACACTGAGCGTTTTTTCTCGGTGTCGTCGATTTTCGTCAGTGTTCCATGTTCGTTGATTATATTTACGAGCTGAGTTGTGCCGTTTTGACTGAGAATTTTGCCTTGTGCGTGTTTATATTTCAGAAGTGATGTGAAAGCTCTTTTCTTCGCCTGGTTTTGAATTTCTGCTCCTGCTGGTGCGTTTGAGAAGGGATGTACGATTATTACCACATATGTGTCTTTTGAAACAAATCCCTCTTTTTCATACATCAGATTCTGAACTTCGTTTACAACTTCTTCGGGAAGAGCTTGTGATGGCTGATTTGCCGAGGTGTTAGGGCGCGGAGTAACACTCTGGCAGGATGTAAGCCCGCTTATAAAAAAGCAGAGCATGAGCGGCAAAGCCAATGAATTGTGTTTCAATTTTGCAAAATCTGAAAAGGTGATACGTGATCTGTTTTTCATCTGAACTGTAGGCTCCTTGCTGTCATTGTGATATCAACGTGATAATATTCTGTATCTTATCAGCATCGGGATGATCCGGTTTTATTGCAAGTACCTTTTTAAAGTGTTCGGTCGCCTTACGGTTGTCGTGTAGATTGCGATAATACAGCATGCCAAGTTCATACTGTGATTCATAATTTCTCGCATCGATCTGAGCTGCTTTTTGGAAAAAGTCTACAGCCTTCTCGTATTTTCCGTGGTCACGGTAGACCAGACCCGTTCTGAAATAGATTGAGGCATCTAGAGGTTTCAGTTCTGATGCTTTAGTGTACGAATCAATGGCGTTATCGAGCATCCCTGCAGCATGATAGGTGTCGGCCAGGTTAATAAGGAGCGTTGAGGATCGCGGATTACGCGTCATTGCGTTCTTATACAGTTCGATGGCTTTATTATACAGTTTATTTTTTTTGTAGATGTTCGCAAGGTTGATATAGGGGCGGTCATAACCTGGATTTTTTACGATAGCCTGGTTATAGTAATTGATAGCGGATTCGTCATTTCCGCTTTTATCATATGCGTTACCAATTTCATACAAGGAAAGGTAATCACCGGGTTTAATAGCAATCGCCTTCTGGAAGGCTTCAATAGCCCGTTGGTACTGTCCCTGTTTGGAATAGAGAAGTCCGATGTTGAATTGAGCTTCGTAAAGGTTCGGATTGACCCTCAAAGCGCGTTCGTAGTAATTGGCCGCCTTTTCATTAGAACCCATTGCATCGTAGGTTTGGCCGATTTTTGCAAGTGTCATTGGATTGTCGGGATTTTTTTCGAGGTGTTTGTTAAAATTGGATAAAGCCTCATTGTAATTTCTTGAGTTTAGATACATATCCCCCAGAGCAAAAGAGGCGTCGCTTTCGTCAGGATTGACCGCGAGGCCGGCTTTATAATCGCGAATTGCAGCGGCATTGTCGCCGATAGATCTGTAAACAGCCGCTCGTGCAACGAGAGCCTTGGAATTGCCGGGTTCGGCCGCAATTACCTTGTCAAATGATTTGATTGCTTCACTTGTTTTATTCTCATAATAGTAAATCTGGCCGAGTCGGTAATTTGCATCACTGTTCTCAGGATTTATCAGCAGAGATTTCTGAAATGCTTCTTTTGCCTGTTCGTCCATTTTTTTATTAAAATATATTCTTCCAAGCCAATAATGCGAGTGTGCATCGTTGTCGTCATATTCAATTGCTTTTCTGTACATGACAACAGCCTCATCAAGTTTTTTCTCCGCACGTTTCTTGTCACCGTTTTCTCTCCACTTGATGTTTTCAGCTGCCGCCCCACTTGCCCCTGCGGCTGTTGAATTGGCGTTCGAAGAAGTTGATAGATTGGCAGCTCCTGAAATATCATCCGAAGCAATATCCCTGTCTTCTGCGTTGTTGCTTGTCGTTGTGTTGTCGGCCTGATTTGATGAAGAAGCCCCGTCAACTCCGTTCGCAGCGGAACCACCCGATCCCCCCCCCGATCCGGCTGAATGTCCATCCCCGCTGCCGGTATTTGTATTTGCGGCCAGCGCCTTGTTCTGATCGTCCAGTTGTTTTTTTGCGTCCGCATACTTGTCCCGTAGGGGTTTGTCATCGTAATTGTATTGGAGTGCATAACCGTAATTATCGACCGCACCCTTATATTGCTGCATGCCGTAATTGATGTCTCCGATTCTCTCTGCGGATTTATGATCAGATTTGTCAAGAGAAAGGGCGGTACGAAATGAAGCCAAAGCTCCGGCTGTATCTCCATTTTTCAGCTGTGCTTCACCAAGAGCCCTGAAGTATTCGGGATTCTTCGGATTTAATTCGATGGCTTTTCTATATGCACTCTCCGCCTTGCCAAAATCATTGTTTTGATAGTGAAGATTTCCAAGATTATAGAATCCTTCGGGAGAGTTCGGATCCTCAGAAAGTCCCTGCTGCAGAATAGCCTCAGCGCCGGTTGAATCTCCTTTCGCCTGTTTTTGCGCGGCAAGATTTTTGTAGGCTTCCTGATCCTTAGGGGCTACCTTTACTGCTTTTTTATATTGCTCGGTCGCTTTATCCACTTCTTTTTTCTTGTCGTAGACATTGCCCATCTTGTTGTACGCTTTAGGTTTTTCGGGTTCTTTATTCTGCGCTCGCTGAAACAGTTCAATTGCCTTGTCATATTTTCCCTGTGAGGCGTAAAGATAACCGAGGTCATTGAGCGTGTCGTAATCATCCGGGTTCTTTTCGAGAAGATCTTCCAACAGCTTGATAGCTTTTTTCGGTTGTCCTGTTTGCAGATACAGTTGTGC
>JAEWVL010000489.1 GCA_023396665.1 Spirochaetota bacterium | reverse complement strand
GAACAGATATCCTCGCAAATTGTTGTCAGGAAACAGGGGGATCGTTCTACAATACAGTGATATTTGATTTCTCCTTGACGCCCTGATGTTTGCTCTTTAGGATTGCTTCGGTTAGAGAAGCTTGGGGGGGATGATGTCAGCAAAGAAAAACAGCAAAAACTATGAAGTGACAAAACGTTATACGGAGCGGCAGATTCTCTCTTCGAAAACTCCTGAAGAATATATTGATCGTACGCTTAACAGCGGACTTAGCCGTGGTCAGAAAACAATTCTTTGCCGTCAGTGGCGTGAACATACCGGTTTTAGCATAGAGGAAGTTCAGTATGCTCGCAACAGACATCCCTATTGGAAGCAGAAAAAGATGAACGGTTGGCGTGAAAGAAATGAACGCCGTTGGGCTGAACATGATTATGCGGTCAAGAAAAAATCATCGCAACCCTTTTCCGAGAAGCAAATACAACTGTTTCTTGAATTGAACAAGAAAGATAAAAAAGGTGCTTATCAACTGCGGGACTGGCAGATTGCCAAGGAAATGAATGTTACTATTCCGGCAGTACAGCATTGGCGGCGTAAACTTCTTCTTGTGTTGCGTCTGCTTGAAACTGAAGACAGGAAACCAACGCGTAAAATTATTCTTGAATATCTCTGTAATCATGAGAACGGTCTGCGCAGGCGTATCCGTGAACTGTCCGCAGCGACCGGCAAGGCGACTTCCCGATCCTCGCGGAAGGCGGCGAATGCCTGAAGAGCTGAATGATTCGCTGAACAGGGGTATACTGCAAGAACGTGCATATATATTCACATCTAACGCCCGCCGCAACCGCAATCTGATAGAGCGATGGGGCGGCTTGCGCTCACTGCCGCAGGCCCTTTCCGGAAAACATATTCTTATTGTCGGAGCCGGCCCCTCTCTGGAAAGAAACCTCTACCTTTGCAAACAGGCTTCGTGTTCCGCGGAGCATGTCCTCATTGCATCGGACATGGCATTAAAAACCCTGCTCAGAAGCGGTATAATTCCCCGTTATGCGATAACATGTGAGACAAGCGCCCGCGGTTTTTTTTCCGGTTGCGATACCACGATGATGACACTGCTGTGTTTTTCCTGCGCATCGCCTTCCAATTTGAGACAGTGGCAGGGCTCATATCTGTTTTACAACTGGATGATGAAGGGATCGTTTTGGGAAGAGTTGTGGAACATGGTCGGTACAGCTTTGGGCTTTGTCGCAACCGGAGGAACCGTTGTTACACAGGCTCTGGCAATCGTACTGGGTTGTCCGGTTGCATCGGTAACTTTTGTGGGAAATGATCTTGCCTTTTCCCGGCACTGTTATGCGCGCGGAACCGTCCATGAAGAGTTGCGCTGCCGGGCGAATTCACGTATTTGTCCGAGAGAAAGTGTTGAATATTTACTGGCAAGAGCGGCCTCTCATTATCGCATTGATCGCGGAGGAGTTTCATACTATACAAGTGCACAGTTTCTGGCGGCGAAGCAGTGGATAGAGAAATTGTGCGATGGTCAGAGCACTCCCGTTTTTGATGCAAGCATTCCGGGTCTTTCAGGTAAGTTTGTAAAGCGAATATGCTGATTGCATGTCTTGAAATGCAATAGGCGATCTAATAAAAATTATCGCCCGCCTTGTTTTTACTTTATTTTTCATTTGAATTAATTGAGCCGGATTTGAGAAGAATAGTCAGCGGGCAATCCCATTATTTTTCTTGTTCCAAAATATTTACTTGACTTGAAGAGCTTGAACGCAAAAGTGAAATTGGAAATGTTTGTATTTGCGGGGACGACTTATCCGTTCTTCCCCTTTTGGGCGTGGCAGGGTAATACAACCGGGATAACAGGATGCTTTTATGAGTGGAAATTACAACCTGAAATATGAAATGCTCGGTATCATCCCGGTGATCTTTGTCATCGGAGATATGACCTCTGATGCTGATGGCGATATTGTTTCGATATTCAATGAGATACAACAGAAGTATAATGCAAAGGGTCTCATCTTCAATTTCTCGCAAACCAATTATATTAACTCTGCCGGACTTGCGACCTTGATTAATATAATTCAGGAAATGGAAAAAAGATCAGGTACAGTCATTTTTACGGGACTGACCAGTCATTTTCAGAAAGTGATGGATATCGTCGGCATTACCGAGTTTGTACGCATTACCGATTCAGATGATGATGCTGTTGCCTTGCTGAATAAATAATGTTCTGATCCCTTTATCATACTTCCGGATTAATATTCTCAGTGATTCCTTTTGTGCTTCTGTAAAATTTCTCGACAATTTCGAATTGTGAGGCGAGTGAAACGGATGGCACCGATTCCAGAAAAAGTTTCCCGTAACGTTTGGTGACGATTCTGTTGTCAAGTATCGTAATGATTCCCGTGTCTGTCGTACTTCGTATCAATCTTCCGAAACCCTGTCTGAATTTCAGAACTGCCATCGGCAGTTGTATTTTGAAAAAAGCCTCCATTGAATCTTCATATATTTCACAGAGAGCCGCGATGTCCGGTCTGTCGGGCGGGGCGAAAGGAAGCCGCGTTATGATCAGATTCGATAGAGCTTCTCCCGCAATATCAATTCCCTGCCAGAACGAGTGTGTTCCCATAAGAACAGCATCTTTTGTTTTCTTAAAAAGCGAGACGGCATCATATGCCGAGTAATCGAGTTGAGATATTATTTCTTTGTCGGTTTTCGTTTTTTCACAGACTTTCTGGAGCATATCGTATGAATTAAATAAAATCAGTGTTTTCCCGGCTGTCAGTGCTATCAGACGTTCGATCTCAAATACGGCTTTTTCCAGAAAAGTTTTATCGGCAGGGGAGGGCATGGGG
>JAEWVL010000488.1 GCA_023396665.1 Spirochaetota bacterium | reverse complement strand
GGATTAAGATTTTAAGTTTCAATCCTTGTTTTGATGGAGATCAGTCTGGAAGAACCTCCTTGCGGGCAACCCTCGGCTGTAAGTATAGGTTTCAATCCTTGTTTTGATGGAGATCAGTCTGGAAGGTGAAATCGAGGTCGGTAGAAAACTTTTAGCTTACAGTTTCAATCCTTGTTTTGATGGAGATCAGTCTGGAAGTCTGTATTCCCAGCAAGGTACGGAACTCTGCCCGTAGTTTCAATCCTTGTTTTGATGGAGATCAGTCTGGAAGAACTCTAACGCCGGATCTAACCATCTCTAACGTAACGTGTTTCAATCCTTGTTTTGATGGAGATCAGTCTGGAAGCGTTCATCGTTCTAATCATCATTTCGGTTGAAAATTTGTTTCAATCCTTGTTTTGATGGAGATCAGTCTGGAAGTCGCGTAGTGATTTATGTGATTTAAAATAAGGTAGTTAGATGTATTTTCTAAATTTAAATTTTGAACCATTTTCAGCATGTCAAAGAACCTAAGGCTTATTATTTTTGTCCGTTTCCGAATTGCTAAGTTACAGATTATGAATGTGCTTGTTAAAATATTTGGTATTTCAAAAATAATAAACAATCCGGATATGTCTATCTTATGCATATATTTTGATAGGTGCAATCGATACATCGTTGTTTGTATTTTGTCGCAGGTGGATATTTGTTCTCGCTAATAATCTCATTTATCTTATTGCAAATCAGACGGATTTCAGCAATGTCAGACTCCTTGATTTCGATTTCCACGAGCTTGTTGGCTGAGCGGATATAGACAATGAAGCCTTTTCGGACCGTCTTTCCGAAGTTGTCCTCGATCAGCATAGCATAACAACATTGCTGAATTCGATGAGTCTTAAAGGTATAGTCCTGATATTTGGCAAATTTGTAGTCCAAGGGAGCCATCGTCCCATCGCTCAATAGCAAGACCTCATCAACTACCCCACGAAGTAACCCGTTACATAAATATTGATCAGGATATTTTTCGGATGCCCCGATTCGCTTGCGTAAATAGTCTTTGTTACGAATCAATTTTTGGTCATGCATATGCCGACCCTTCTTAACCTTGTACCGCCGTTCCTCATATTGCGGGATACACAATACATACTCGAAAAAGGTAAATCTTGGACAATATAGATACTCAATAATATGTGAGGGCGTAATGGACATCAGAAAAAAAGTGCTTTAACTTCATCTGTAATTAGCTTTTTATCAAACGCTTGGCCTAATAGGACCGTCTGGCGTAGCTCATTTTTGCTCATCGGAAAGATATAGACGGAGTCCGTCTCTTCCTCAATCATCTCTCCGACAGATAGTTCAAGGGTGTCCTTTTCATTATCATCCAGGCTTCCTAGGAATACCGACTTCTGAACCCGATACAGCCCAGCCTGTTTGCATAGCTTGGCTACCTTCCCCCGCGGCTTGTTCTTTTTAATGTCATATAATACCCAGCAAATCATTTTTTTTCGATTAGTTTGTTTGCAAACTGATGGGCGTCCATCTGCATGGCGGTTGCTCGCTGCAGATTTCGCCCGTTGTGACGGATTTTGTCTTCTTCCATGAATTTCAACAAAGAACTAACTAACAGGTTTTTACCCTCTGCATTGAGACTGTAACCGTTCGTGATCTTGTCCGTATGGCAGTCGTTCACCTTTTTTGCTGAAAATAGCTTGAACACAACCTCGTCGGCAAAAATCCGGTACGGCTCAATAAAATCAAAAACCATACTCTTCATATTATAGTCATCCCGATGGAGAAATCCCACATAAGGATCAAGCCCGGCTATCATCAGAACTTTTTCTACCCGACTATAAAGAATCCCATACGAATAGTTGAGGAAAGCATTGAACGGGTCTTTCGCCGGTCGGAAGCTGCGTCCCTCAAATTGATAACGTTCGTCAAGTAGCGAACTCAGTAGTTGGAAATAGACCCTTCCCGCTGTCCCTTCTAGTCCACGGATTCTTTCATCGATTTCATCAATTTTTGTGGCCTTCAGTTCCTCAATCTTGACTTTTAATCCCAAAATGATATCGATTTTCTCCTGAATCTGATCTGCAATCGCCGGACGGTGACTTTTTAAACGCTTCAAAAAGTCAATCTGATTATTGAGCTTCTTCGCTAGCCACTGCTTAACCCATATGACTCCCGTTTCATTCAGACTGGCCTCCAATTGTTGCTTCCGGATTTTTGAGGTACTGCCGGGTTTGCTATGCCAAAACCGTCCGACTGGCATGCCATCACGCTCAAATACAATGATATCTATGTTGTTTTTCATGGCCAAGATCACAGCATCCGTGCTGATTGCAGACCCTTTGCTCATCAGGATGGAGGATATCTTCTGGCTGGCAAACTGGTGTTTTTGTTTTCCACTGTCTTTGGTAAGAGTCACTTCGAAGAGATCATCTTTAACATGAACATAGGACCCGTATGTGTTGATAATCAGTTGCATGGTTCTTGTTTATGGTTTTAGGCTGACCGCTCCAAATCCACGGCTAACCGACTTGCCCACTCCGACTAGTTCGGGAAGAAAGGCGTTTGTGGTAAAGCGGCCGGAAAAAACAATCATGGGCTTGTTTTTGAATTGTGATACTCGTTCCTCAAGATCGGACGTAACCAGGATCTGTTCACTCGTCCTGAAGGAGACGCCCTTATAAAAACTCAAAATGTTGTTTTGAAGCAGGTGATTTAGAAACCACGGTTTTTGTGTAGGCTCCAACAGGATGTATTTTTTGTGGTTATCCTGGTTTAAAGCCATCCAGTAGGTCTTAAATGAATAATTGTATAACTGTTTGTTAACTTCAAGGTCATACACCTTTTTTTGGATGTTTTTAGCCAAAACCGGGATTTGCTCCCCTTCAATGTCTATTTCCCTGATCTTTAAGAACAAAGCAGCCAGCAGATTAGCTCCTTCTTGTAGCCCTAGTAAAACTGGGACATGCTCAATCACTTTATATTGGACCAATGGATAAGCATACCTCGATGTGCCATCCTGGTAGTGGTTATGCAGTAACGGGGAATGCTCCTGAAATAGGTTCCCAAAATAGCCCCGCAGCTTGTGTGCATCACGAGCTTGTAACCGGATGTTGGGGAAATGGATGGTCGTTTGTGTGATTTGCATTTTAGAGTCCTTGGTTATTTTGATTGGGTTCAATAATTCTTTCATCTGATAGATAAAGGGTGATATTTAGAATTTAGGAAACACTAGATTTTGAGAGTAGCTTAACTTCGTCTCCTTAAAAAATTCGAATAGGTAAAACAAGGGAGTCTATTGTTGTTCATGATAAAATCATAAAGGTGGGTTCATTTCTAAACACTAAACCAAACTCATAGGAGTATTCTGCGTCGATATAGTTAAACCCTTTTTCGTCTGGCTCAATTCGATGGGAAAATCTTTTCGATTTTCGAATAGATATCTCATACTTGGCCTTTTCAAAAGCTGGCTTGTCCTTAAATTCTGTTGACGAATAGTAATTTTCTTCTTCACCTTCCTTATTAGCTTGGTTTTTTTGGGGAATAACCGAAATTGTATCAAGCCCTTCTCGTGTATATACTTGATCCTTGTTTTCATTGTCTTTTATGTAGTGGAGATTTCTTTGGATCTCAGCGTACTTTTTCATTCCATCTTGAAAATGTTCATCTTTTTCTATATCAATTTCTAAGTACACTTGGTCAACCATTTGGAGTAAAGTCCTTTCACTTAAAGCTTCTCCATAATGGGATTTAATTACTAAAAAAGTGTTCTCTAAAATTCCGGGAGTATCATAAACCCATTGACTTGTTATTGCTGTTTCTCTAAAGACAATGATTTTGGTATCTTTTTTTAAACGCTTTCGGTTAACACGACCAGCACGTTGAAGTATTGCATCAATCGGGGCGTTTTCAGTGAATAAAATGTCAAAATCAATATCTAGGCTGACCTCCACAACTTGCGTTGCAACCAAGAGCAATGATCCATCCGAGTTTTCTGCGGAGAAAATGTCTTTCTCTTTCTCAATCCTATCTCGTTGCATAAAACGCGAATGATAGCAAAAGGCTTTTAATGCATGGTCCTTTAATTTCGAATAAATACGGATTGCTTCATCAACCGTGTTCACGACAACTAATACTTTTTTCCCTGAAACAATTGCATTGATTATTTCGTAATGCAAATCATCAACCAGGCAATCGCGTGTTTCAAAAATGTTCCTTGCCTGATCAATCAACTCCTTATCCTGAATTAAGCTGTAATTCCCATTTCCCAATGTCTTTGTTAATAGCCTCTGAAGCTTTGACGGCATGGTTGCACTCATGATAAAAAACCGAGTTCCAAACTCTGACTTCAAATAGGAAATAGTTGAAATGATAAGTGCTAATGTGTAAGGTGCGTAAAGATGAATCTCATCGATAATAACCCATGAATTCATCATGTGAAAAGTCTTTAGTTCCCAATAACCAAGATTGAATCCTTGCGTAAGTACCTGATCAATGGTGCAAACATTTACATTTTGAAAAAAGGTTCGATCTTTCAGGTATTCCTTCTGATCGTAGTTTTCGTTTGTCTCTTTACGAAAGAACAAGGCCGAAGAGTGAACTATTGCAACAGAATCATCATCAAAATACTGTAATAATCGATTATAGATTGAGTTTGATGTTACACGGGTTGGCAGTAAATAGATAATTCGTTCCTCTGCCTTTTTCTGAGATGCCCAAAGCAAAGCAGCCTCGGTTTTTCCGCTACCTGTTGGGGCTATAGCAATCACATCACCGGGAACTGTGCTTTCTATTTGAAAATTTCTGAACTTGAAACTTTGAGCAATCCCCAATTTACCTTCGTTTCTTAACTTACTTACAATCCTTTCTCTCAAAAACTCAACGTTGTAAACTATACCCTCTTTAGGAATTTGATGTGCTGATCCCAACCAATCACAAATAGTTAAAACTGCCTTATATCCGATATACTGCTTTCGTGTTTCAATAACGAATTTTTCGGAAGTCCCTTTGATAAAGTTCTTAAATGTTATTATTAAAAGATTTGTCTTTAACTGATTTGACAACCTGTCTATAACCTTTGAATCGAAAGAAGCTGCAATTCTCTTTCCGTTAAGTTTAGCCTGATAATAGTCAATTATAAAATCAAAAGATTCTTTGTTAATGCAAATCTCAACGTAGTCATTTTCACGATCAAAAACTCCTTCCACCAAATCTTTGTGATGGCTGAAAACACTTAATACAGGCAGAGGATTCTGGATAAACCTGGCTTTGTCGTTCAGCAAAATAAAGACCCCGGAATAAAGTTCGTGACGAATATAGTTGTCGTTATTCCGGGCTCGGTTATACATGACATCCTGAAAATTCAGGGTAGCCTTTCCAATATCGTGCAACAAAACAGAAATATAAGAATCATCCCAAAAGCGATTATCAGGAATGGTTGATCTGTATTGCTGGAAAATAATATCCCACACCGATAAAACCCAATCGGTATGGGATATTAATGATTCATTGGGATCTTTCTTAGCAAGGAGTTCTTCCATAACAGTTAGAAATGAAAAAGTGGCACAAATACCTCTTTATACAAAATGCCTTTCTTCTTCACATTCAGTTTCATCTCTTTGGTGATCAATGAAAACTGTTTGCGTTGGCATACACTGCGCATCCCATAACTATCGGCATAAGTAAAACGGGTTGGTAAATCCATTGCAACAGGATCGGACGTTGAGTAGATCGAGAAATCCAACCCATTCGAGGCATTCGTTAAAACCTCTTCAATGATATTGCCTTCAATAAGGCAATAAGAAACATTGTCGGACTCTGTTGTATTTGTTTCTTCAGCAATAGCAACAACTTTGGCCAGTGAATCACTGTTGCCCAACGTTAGCCCATAAACTGGATTCTCAAATGATTTCATTAGAAAATCTACTTTTGATAGATATTCCGAACCGTATATCAAAATCACTTCATTTTGGAATAATACCTCTTTCAGAATAATGCTTCGCTCGTTAAAATCGTTGTATTTCCACAAATCGGTTGCCATTCCGTCGTTCTTGCAGCACGCCCCCATCTCAAAAGCAGAGTCCTCGAAGAACCGTTGAGCTTCTTCCGGGCTTTTTCCCATTGCAGCTCCTGCAATACCAACCAATGTTGTTGGGGGTGGCAACGGAAGTGTCTTGTGGAAATTCTGAAACTCAGGATTTCGAAAGGTTGCTGTCTGCGTCTTTAATTCAACGATACAATATTTCATCTTATGCCTTGAAATAATCTTTTACCCAACTTTCAATCTTACTGAATCCTTCATCTAATGAAAGAACCGATTCATCGAGATTTAATGATGCCTTTTGCCCGGCAAATACATGATCTGAAATGAATTTCTGATAATCATCAACAACTGTTGAAAGAATACCTGAATTAACCTTTCCCGATTTGTCAATGGTTACTGATTCAAGAAAGACCGGATTTTTCACACTCATATAAGCCGCAGCAATAAACTTTGGCGAAATGTCGGCAAGGAAACGCGATTGGCGTCCGGTACTCCAAAGTGTCCTGAAAGCATCGATAAACGCCAAAACCCTTTTTTGTTTCTCTTCATTTGTGATGTATTCCGAATCATCAAATTTTGTTTTCTTGTTCTCATTGATAATTCGTCCTTTACCGATTCTGTCAAGCTCAATCAAGATAGTTCCTCTATACAAACCTGAATGTATCTCAGTTTCATAAATATTGGGTTCACCGCCTTTGTCAACACCCATAAAGTTTGTGCCATAATCAAGATCACCTTTGTAGGTATTGATTGCGACTAATGATTCGACGCGAATAGCAGATGTACGCTGGCTTCGTGCACTGGCATTCATATACCCAAATAAATCGTCATCGATGTAAGCACTTGGATCGCCTTCGGTGCTTGCCGGGTTCTTTCCTTCACCGGGAGTTACCATAGAAATCGGTTGCCCCATTTCTTCCAGTCGGTCACGCAATGCCCGGCGTATGGCTTGCGACGACACATAAGGCAACTCTGTTCCATTATCGAGCGTTATTTTCTTAATTGGGTTAATGTTATCGACATCTTTATCGGCACCATTCAAGCTGGCAAACGATACTTTCGATAAATAGGTGATGGTAATGCTATTGTTTTTCAT
>JAEWVL010000482.1 GCA_023396665.1 Spirochaetota bacterium | reverse complement strand
ATCAAAATAACCTCATCTCCGGTCTCTTCACAGATGTACTCCTGCTGTGAATCACCGAACCAGACTGTCAGCGTATTGCCGGTTTTGTCATAATATACTTTCACTTTTTCCATATTGTAATCCCCTCGAAAACACCGGTTTACCACGTTTCCCACCCGAGTTGCAGGGGCGAGCAGCAATTGCTTACCGTAGTGTGTTCACTTCGGATTCTCCTGTGTATACCTTTTATTCTCGTTCCTGAATTTCATCGCCTCTTCGCTTATCTCACGAACAGATTTTCCCTGCCAGAGGGTTTTGCGCCATTTGGTGTAATCAAAAGACTCTCTGTTGATTAAAACAATGAACCGTTCAGCTTCGACAAGCCCAAGTGTCTCGATCAGGGCTTTTACACCATTTTGCTTGATCTTGGCATCTGTTATCATGGTATCCTCACTCTCCCGATTCTGTAAAAAACTGAACGGGATTTATTATCCCGGCAGTACCGCAAGCGATTTGCCGTGATACCGGCGGCGTTCTCTGCCGTTCAGTTTTATTCAAGAATAATTTCTCCTAAACGGGAATCCGGGCGCTTAATTCCAGATATCTTTCACATTACATGGTATATTTTCAAAATCTTTAACATTGCGTGTAACCAGAGTACATCCGTTAACGATCGCTGTTGCGCCGATAAGAGCATCGACTGCCGGTACAATAATGCCCTTATTCTCGTTTTCTCCCAGAATGCCGCACCAACTGCGAACAACATCAGTATCTACCGAAAGTAATCTTTCAGAAAAACGAGGTATCAAGAAGATATTTCATAAAAGGACATCCCTCGAAGAGCTTTTGCTTCTTTCGATCACAAGCTCTTCGTCTGCGAGCGGAGAATTTCTAATGAAATCGACAAAACTTTCGTTACTTGTTGTTTTGAAACGATTAACAGGAAGAATGATTATTTCAACTTCATCACTATCGAAGTGTACCTCTTGTGAGATATTTATTTTATGATCAACAACCTTAACATATTCACGAATAGCTTCCATGATCTTTCTCCTTACACCAGAAGATAATAGACTCAAATCCACTTGCGTCAATTCTCTCATTTTCCATGAATAATCACTCCTTCACGTAAAATGGTCGCGTTTATCGACTGAGGAACACTTTGAAATTTACGGAACTCTTCGTTGGTGCAGAACTTGATATCTAGTGCGTGATGTATAACCCCGATGCTTTATCATGGTTTCATATCATTTGCAGCTATATATCAGTATTATCGGCAGTCATTTTTTGCTTAACAAAATCCATTATCTTTTCGGCACTTGCTACCGCATCAATTACCGAAGATCTTGCCGGCATTAACTCTCCATCGGGATACCGATATAGTGTTGCGTAGGGACTAAGGGAAATACAATCGTCAATCAGGTTATTAAATGATTCATCTATCTCCGCACAAATTTCGGAGAGCATTTTAAGGTTGTGAGTCCGATCAATTTCTTTTTCGCTGAAAGCCAAAAAAGCTTTGAGTGATTTTTCCGCACACTGTTGAGTATGGTATACGGCAATATCGAACAGAGGTTTCGGCGAAGATAGAAGATATTTTGCCGATTCAATATCATTTTCGGCTTTATAGAGCCACTCTTCATGCGGCTTCATATATCTTTACCCCTTTGTTCAGAACTTTATAAACCAGGGATGAAGGATGGTCTTTTTTTTTCGAAATCTCGCTTACTGTAAAAACAAGAATATCAACGTTTGCGTGAATACCTTTGAGTTCTCGCAATCCTATTCTGATTCTTTCAGCATGATCAAGTTCAGATTCAGCTACAATTACGAAAAAATCAATATCACTCGATTTGTCAGGAGTTCCCCATACCTGTGATCCGTATACATATATCGCAAGAGGATTATATGCGGCAAGAAGATGTTCTGTTATTTCTGACATCAACGATTTATCGATATTGAGAGCCATCTTCCGCCTCACCATTCAATTCATTCTAATACCATAGCTGCTCATTCGTAAGCGTCAATCAAAAATCGCAATTCTTATGGCAGAATTAAGCTGCTGTCGAAATGACAGTAAATGCGTGCAGAGTGTCCGCGGATGTCATTACTCTATCACCGAAACCACATTAATTATTTTATCCGTGTGGCTACGCGATCCTCTCAAATCACCCCCGTCCCCCTCTTTGATAAAGAGGGGGCTATCCTGCACTTGTACGGATATTGCGGTAAATGCAAGGTCAAGTCTTTATGCCCTCACCCGTAGGACAGGAGGTCTCAGCTCGTCACCGGCCACGGATGGCCGAACAAGTGACGAGCCGCGCTCCGGCGCGCCCTTCTCTGTAGGGCAGGAGGCCTAAATAAAACGCTCACACTATTCTGTACTTGATTAGTTATTGACACCATTTTATCGATAAAATAATGCATATTAATCATTCACCATGAGAGGCAATATGACAATCAAAAACCCATTTTTATTGATAAGTGTTCTCACAGTGTTATTATGCTTCGGCTGTGATTATGAATTTAATTTACCGGATATAGAAGATGACGCCGAAGATACAGCACAGGAATCACCTGAAGGTGTCTGGAGTATTGAGAAAGGTGAATTTATTGGTGAAGCTGCTGATGTCAGCCCCTTTACTTTGACGTTAGTACTGCCGAACTACGAGATCATAGATCTTGAGTATAAAGAATATCTCTCAATTTCTGACGGTAAATACCGTATTTTGGATGAGTTGGTTTCCGAGTTCAGCGAAGAGAAAATGGAGACGATCAATTCTTATCTGCTTGAATATTATGGTTTCAGCTTCAATATGGGTTATGCGCCCATAACCAACATGAATGTGATTATTGACAAATCGGAAGGGATTCTGACTTTTCCCGATGATAACGACTACCTGAATTACTCGTGTAATGGTTCACAGCTCACGATATACGATGCCTATTATACTGCGACCTGCGTAAAGTCTGATTTTGCATTTATGGAAAATTGGGACAAGGTCGGCGGGGAAAACGATTAGTTTACTCCTCTTACCGGCGGCACCTCATCAGGATCGGTTATTGCTGTGTTTTCACATATCTCTATACAGAAAAATGAGTACCGCGCCTGCGGCGCGATCCTCCCGAATCACCCCCCGTCCCCTCTTTGGTGAAGAGGGGGCTGTCTAATACTTGTGATGATTATACAGTGGCTTCAATACAACGGTATCAGGGGCTTTCGCAGGATTACGCATAAACACATTCCCGTCATGCCGGTCGATACACGAGGCACCGGGAGGTTCATCAATCTTTTGTAAAGATTTTTCAAAACAGGATTCAGGAATTACAAATACCTATGAGGCCTTCAAATCAAATAAGAGAACCTCAAAAAAGATTAAACAGACGCCGTCTCAAAGACTATGTTTGTTTCTAATGAGGGATTAGAGGAAAAATTCAATTTTTCAAAACCGAGCACCCGGTCATTTTTATCTTTCATCAAAATAACCTCATCTCCGGTCTCT
>JAEWVL010000461.1 GCA_023396665.1 Spirochaetota bacterium | reverse complement strand
GGATATCTTGTACTTGAAGACGGCTTTACACTCGAAGGACTCCATTTCGGTGCGCTCGCCGATGCACCCGGGGAAATCGTTTTTAATACTTCAATGAGCGGATATCAGGAGGTGCTCACCGATCCCTCCTATCGCGGACAGATCATAACCATGACCTATCCGATGATCGGAAACTATGGCATCAACGACGAAGATGTTGAGTCAGACAAGGTTCAGGTTGCGGGTTTTATCGTGCGCGAGTACTGCGACAGGTATTCGAACTTCCGCGCGAACAAGTCTCTCGGCCAGTACCTCGTAGAAAACGGTGTACCCGCGCTTGAGCAGATCGACACAAGAAAACTGACCTGCCATATTCGCGACAAGGGCGCGCTTCGGGGGGGCATCTTTCTCGAAGAAAAAGGGTCTCTTGATAAAGTGCTCGCGCATCCTTCGATGAACGGACTCGATCTTGCAACAAAGGTGAGTACCGGGGAAGCCTACGATTTCGGTGTCCGATCGGCTGATCGTCCTCTCATCGCCGCGATCGATTTCGGCATTAAGACAAATATCCTGCGTCTGCTCGTGCAGATGGGCTTTTCAGTGCGGGTATATCCCGCCAACACCCCATTCGAAACGATGATGAAAGACAATGTGAAGGGTTTCTTTCTCTCGAACGGCCCCGGAGACCCGGAGGCCGTAACCGGCGGCATTGAAACGACCAGAAAGATTATCGAATCGGGAATGCCCTGCTTCGGCATTTGTCTGGGTCACCAGATTCTCGCTCTTGCCCTGGGAGGAAAAACCTACAAGTTGAAATTCGGTCACCGCGGGGCGAACCAGCCGGTGAAAAACATTGAAAACGGGCGTGTCGAGATCACCTCGCAAAATCACGGCTTTGCCGTCGATCTTGATTCGATGAAATCGATCAAGGATGTGGCGGTAACCCACATGAATCTGAACGACAATACCGCTGAGGGCCTATGTCACACAAAAAAACCCCTTTTCTCGGTTCAGTATCATCCCGAAGCGAATCCCGGCCCGCATGATTCGCAATATCTTTTTGAGCAGTTTTACAAAGTAGTCGCTGCGAGTTGCGCATAAGGCAGATATAGAATTGATGTTCTGAACAGGAAAAGAGATTATGAAGAGCCGCCCGACTTTAAGGCGGCTTTTTTATTTCATCTTGAAACTGATCACTTTTTCAAAATCGTTGAATAGGGCAGTACTGCGGATCTCAAAAATACAGGGTTTTGATTTGCCGACATCTGTTGTTGCGCGAATTTTATCTTTTACAGCTTCACTTAAATCGCGAGCAAAGAGCGTATCGATATCTTTTAGCGGAATATACACGGTCGCCTGCATGAAACCCTTCCATGCGGACATCCATACGACGGTCTTCTTTTTCTTCTGCACTTTACACAGCCATGCCTTGCCGTCTTTGTAGTATCTCCATTCGCAGTTCATTTCGTGGCGTTCATATAGTTTCAGCAGTTCGCAGTAGGCATCAAATGATTCTCCCAAAATACCGCGAAGCAGCGTTTCGTCAGGAAAAATTTTCTCATCACGCAGTTCAAGATCATTGATAGTCTGCATAGTAACACCTCGTTTGCAAAGAATATTATCATAATGAAGACAAAGTTATTTTGTTACTATTGGAATTTCAATAATTGTGCTTGACATATACATACATGCGTATAGTATACTGAAATGGTATAGCAAATATGACAAGTATAATTTACACTATCGGCCACAGTAATCATTCCATACAGAAATTTGTTCATCTTCTGACTTATAATAAAATACAGACGCTGTTCGATGTACGCAGTGTTCCATACAGCAGATTCGCGCATTTCAACATGAATAAACTCTCCGAGACATTGAGTCATGTACATGTGGAGTACTGCTTCATTGGTGATAAGCTCGGGGGCCGTATCAGCGATCCGGATTGCTATCTTGCCGGTGTTGTTCCGACTAAAAAAACCGGTATTGCAGGATTGCTCGATTATGACGCTGTCATTAAGCGTGACTCTTTTACAGAGGGAATAAATATCCTGATACGCTGCGCAGGTCAATCGGTAATTGCACTTATGTGCAGCGAAGAAAATCCTCAGCTCTGTCATCGCCGTCTGCTTATAGGCCGTCGTCTCGAAGAACTGGGAATACGGGTAAGCCACATTCGGGGAGATGCTGCTGTTCAAGTGGACAGTGGCGGACTATTCGACAAAAATATTTAAGAGGGTATAACATGAAAGTTGCAATTGCCGGAACGGGTATCGCGTATGAGCACGGTGAAAGACTCAGAACTATGAATGATGTGCAATTGACAGGTCTTTGGGGAAGGACACGAGAAAAGGTTATTGAAAAGGCGGGAGCTTTGAATTGCCCGGCGCTTTTTGAATATGATGAACTCCTTGCGCATGGTGATCCTGACCTCATCATTGTTGCAGTTCCCACCGATCTTCATGAACAGTATGTGACAGAGGCGCTGAATGCCGGCAAGCATGTCTTTTGTGAAACGCCATTAGCCTATAATTCGATCGAAGCCGAACGTATGACGGTAAAAGCCGCTGATTCGGGAAAAACACTGTCTGTCGGGCTCTTTCAGAATTTTAACAATCCGTTTCGCTGGCTTGCAGATCAATCATCGGAAGCGCCATTTGAGTCGATAAATATTTATCGTCGTACGGCACCGGTATGGGGAAAGATGCGGCATATCGTCCTTGATTTGATGCTGCACGATATCGACAGTGTCGTTTCCATTGCTGGAATACCCGGACATGTTTCCGCGAGGGGGAAAAAAGATTCTTCGGGAGACTGGAATCAGGTGACGATAGATTTGGCTTATTCCGGCGGAACTATACGCATAGAGGGTGACTCGGCTCTACCAATGGGGTTTCCGTTTAGCGCCGGGTTTTTTGCGAGACGTACACAAAGCGGAAAAAGCCTTGCCGCAGATTTCAGATTATCATTTCCGAAAAGCGGTTTCGACTTTGTTTTCAAAATATGGAATGATGAGGGGGAACTCGAGCATCAAGTGACAGGGCTTGATCCCTATTATGCCGAGTTGAGCTATCTTGTTGAGAAACTTACTAATGGAGAGCTACCCGAACTTGTATCGGCACACAGAGCGCTTTCGGCAATTCAAATCGCCGAGAAGGCGGTTTCCTTACTTGAAGAAGATAAGGTTTAATGATACAAATACAAGCGGGACGGTTTATATATAAAAAACGGTACCCTTTGAGTACCGTTTTCTCCGATTCGTTACTGCATTAATCTGAACACAAAAGATCCAATCGAACATCGACCTTTAGTAGCATTCTGAGTAAAGGCTATAATTAAACGGTAACTTACATTAAACCGCTATTTTCTCTGCAACAGTAATACACTCGTCAGCAAGACTCTTTACGTCACATTCCTTTCTTTCGTTGAACTCAGCCTGTTTTCCCTTGTTCCATTGATTGACCGGACGGTAGTATCCGACGACGCGAGAATAAACTTCTGTTGGAATAACTTTTTTCATAATAACCCCGGATAGTTGCTGATAGTGGGCGGCCAGAATAAATCGCTGCCCCGAGTGTGCCTAATCATT
The DNA here is from genome assembly GCA_023396665.1 of Spirochaetota bacterium. Classification (GTDB taxonomy): domain Bacteria; phylum Spirochaetota; class UBA4802; order UBA4802; family JAFGJZ01; genus JAEWVL01. Next base: position 4,188 of record JAEWVL010000461.1, on the reverse strand, counting down.
GAATGAGACATAATATTTGTCAATGACTAATTCACATTTTTTTAATCGTCGTAGAGAGAAAATAAATGTACTAAAATTTTGTTTAGATGCTGATTTTTTTCGACCAGAAAAGTCGCAGAGTGAAGAGGGGCAATGATCCCCGTCAGCTAAGTCTATGTTTGTTCCTCATAGCGGATTATGTCAAGGAATTACAAAGGTTTCCCTAAAAAAAGCTTAAAGATACTGAGCCCGGTCGGGCTTTGCTGCTATGAAGTGGATAACAATCCAATTATAGTGGATTGTTATCCAGAAGCCGGGTAGCATTTTGCTCTGTAAGCTGGCTTAACTCTTCAATAGAAAGATCAGCCTGCTGAAAAACCGGCAAATAGCGGTCGGGATCCATCAGCGGGTAATCCGTACCGAAGAGGAGCTTGTTTTTGAGCCCGGCGGCTTTGAACATGCGGTAAACACTTGCGTCGAAAATATAGGGTGCTGCGGCAGTGTCATAGAAGACATTGCGAAAACAGGATCGTACTTCCGGCATCGATTCGTACACGAATATCCCCCCGCCGAAATGTGAAAGTACAATCTTCGTTTCAGGGTTGTTCAGAATTACCTGATACAGAAGACCAAAATCTGAATAGTATTTGCCCGGGTAGGTATGGCCGACCGGTTCATTTACATGAAGGATAACAATCAGCCCGAATCTGGCACAAGAAGCAAGCAAAGCTGACAGATAGGAAATATTCGCGGAACAAAGACCTTCCTGGTAGAAAGAAAGTTCTCCGATCCCGGCGAAGCCATCGCTGGCAATCTGTTCGCACCAGGAATCAATGTCAGAAATTGGAGTCGAGGGAACACAGGCAAAAGGGATAACAATCGACGATTTTGCTTCAATCAGAGCCCTGTTATGTAAAGCGCAGCGATCACGATTCTGCCATGAAAAGCCGAGCGCCCAGATCGATGACAGGGAGAACTTCTGCGCGTATTTGTGCAGCGTTTGCGTGGTGGCGAGCCGGGACTTGCTGTTCGAATAAAGCAGAGAAAAGCCGGTATCGTCGAAAAAGACATTTCTCTCCCGGGCTATAGTTTCAGGGAATAGATGTACATGTGCATCGGTCATACTGGTTTTATCCGGATTTTGTTGTGAATCAGGGCTGATAGGAGCATAAAGGGCTTGGTTTATCAAGTGGATTGTTATCCACCTCTGATAAAAGCGGATAACAATCCAGAAAATAAGGCTAAAAGCATTTCCCGGAGGCGTTTCGCTGGCATTTTGCACCGAAATTCATGCATTGGTAACAAATCTCGTTTTCGAGATTCTCTCCCTTTACAAAAGACTCCACCCCCCGCAGGGTAACTGAGGCGATTTCAGCCAAGGCTTCGGCAGTGAAAAAGGCCTGATGCGAGGTCACCACCACGTTTGGAAAAGAGATCAGTCGGGCAAGTACATCGTCGGTCAAAATCTTGTCGGAATGATCCTCAAAGAAATACTGGCTTTCCTCCTCGTACACATCAAGACCGGCGCTGCCGATTTTACGACTTTTTAGACCGTCAATCAGATCTTTGGTGTTGATGAGCTTTCCCCGTCCAGTGTTGATAATCATGGTGCCGGGTTTCATTACATCAATAGTGTTTGAGTTAACCAGATATTCGGTCTGCTTTGTGAGAGGACAATTGAGCGAGATAATATCCGCTTCTTTTAAAAGCGTTTCACGCTCAACATAGCTGCAGTTATGTTCTTTTGCAAATGCCTCATCTATGTAGGGATCGTTCAACAGTACACGCATACCAAGCCCGCGCAGAATTTTTGCCAGTTCTTTCCCGATTTTGCCGGTACCGAAGATGCCGGCAGTTTTGCCGTACATGTCAAAACCGAGAAGACCGCTTAACGCGAAGTTAGACTCGCGTGTACGATTGAAAGCCCGGTGCGTTTTCCGGTTAAGCGTCATCATGAGTGCGAGCGCATGTTCAGCAACCGCATGCGGTGAGTATGCCGGCACGCGAATGACGTGAATCTTGCCGAACGCCGATTTGAAATCAACATTGTTGTAGCCGGCACAACGAAGTGCAATGAGTTTGACACCGTTTTGATGCATGATGTCGATCATCTTTGTGTTTACCGTGTCGTTGACAAAAATACAAACGACATCATAACCGGAAGTGAGTGCGACATTGTCTTCAGTAAGGTGCGAGGGGAAGTATTTTATCGAATAAGCGTATTGGCTGTTGACGCGATCAAAACTTTCACGATCGTAGGGTTTGGCATCAAAAAATGCTATTTTCATATAGTACCTCCATGTGGGTGAAAAACTCGCTGTTGTATTACTACACAGTTAAGAGTAACATATGTTGGTACAGGTTTCATTGACTGAGGTCAATTTCAGGTAAAATAAGTCGAATTCCATCAGCAATCAGCGATAAAGTGTTCATTTTCCATACTGTGACCCGATTGTAAAACGATGTCCTCTTTTGTTTGAGCTGATTGTAATAATGAAGAAGTAAAATTTATGGAGAACAGTATGAAGAAAAATATACTTGTCGGTTTACTTGTCACAATTGCTCTCCTGACTGTACTCAATTGCGGTTCGGGGGGAGGGGGAGCGGATGCTCCTGACGATGCGGGAATCCCCGACGATGGTCCGAATGACGAAGCGAATTATATCATAGCTGATCATACTGCTGTTGACGCATATGCGGAAATTCCAGACGAGTATATTGCCAAGGTGAAAACGATGCTGGTTGCAGCAGAGGGTGAGTCGCATAGTGCTGCCTATCGAAGCGGGATGGAGTATCTGATGGCGCTCGACAGCCGTTTCGCGGTATCCGTTTACGACAGTAGCGGGTATCCCGCTGTGAGCAGCGATCATCTGCGAATAGGGCGCTCAAGTTCTGTCGGCGAGGGGGATTTCTGGACGAATGAAGCGGCGGTGAGTGCAGTGAAGTCGCGTTTGATGACGTATCATAACGACGGCAATCCGGTACATGTGATATTTCAGGCCTGGTGCTGGGATATGACTCGCACTGAGAGTAATGGTGCAACTGGATCAGGGGATTATGATCCGGAATACGGGTGCCATTGGTTCGGCTCAAGCGAAGGTGGCGTTGACGGCAATCATCATTGGGGAATCGATGCAGAGGACACGGTCCTGACAGGAAACAGCGTCTGTCTGCAGACATATCTGGACGCTATTGACGGCTACAATGAATACTGCAAACAGAACAATCTTGAGACTGTTGTCATATTCTCAACAGGGCCGGTTGACGGCGACTCCTCGACAGGTGAAAAAGGTTATCAGCGTTTTTGTAAGCATGAGCTTATACGCAGTTATGTCAAAAAGGGTGAGGGAAGGATACTTTTTGATTATGCCGATATTCTCTCGTACAGCAATGCCGGAGAAAGATATATGGTAAGCTGGACGAGCCCCTATAACAGTACGACCTATACTTATCCCTGTATTCATTCAGACTATGGCATAGAACAAACCGGTCATATCGCGAATGCGGGGGCTTTGCGCGTGGCAAAGGCAATGTGGTGGCTTCTTGCCCGCATGTCCGGCTGGGAAGGTTGAGTCTACAGAGGTGGATTTTAACCAACAGTCTGCCATTATGCCGCAAACGGCTGTGCTTTTTATATCCGAAATGGATAACAATCCAGTAACTGTTATTATTACAGTACTGCAGCCCGACAGCCGCCTGCAGCCATGTCACGACAACGGAGACAGCCTGGATCCTCACAGTGGCTGAGGTCAGGCTTTTCAGCAAGAAGGGTGGCGACGCGTTCAATAAAGGTGCTGAATTCGTAGATTCGAATGGTGCTTTCACCAAGCGTAAAGCGACGTTCAATGTCTTGAGTGAAAGGTGTTATTTTTTCAAAACCATCCGAACATGAACCGATACATACTTCGACTGTTTCACCATGGTGCAGTACCCAGCGGTGAAACAGGCCCTTTCCGGCCGCTTCTTCAGCGAAATGTATGGGCGTACATGAATTGAAGTCGACACCGGCCAGAACAATGAATGCTTTAATATTGCTTTTGTAGAGCATTTTGTACGGAGCATATACATCAATATTGGTCTGTGAATCGCAAAGGTCTTTGGCAAGTGGCCCGAGTGCGACGAATGAATTCTCGGGGCTGCGAGAGCGCAGGGCTCCGGCTTTGTGTAGTAGCAGTTTTGGAATAATGCCCATCGAAGGGTCTATCTGAT
>JAEWVL010000443.1 GCA_023396665.1 Spirochaetota bacterium | reverse complement strand
CATATAATTTTGTGTATTTGTTCATTTCCGGATTGTATTCAAAGATGTACGGTGGCTCGGTTTTTGATCCGACAATCTCTCCTTGTCTGACAAGTTCCACTTTTTCCACTTTTTCCGGTTTGTCGATCAGAACTTCGATCGCTATACTGTCGGTTGAAGTGAGTAGCAGAGGTTGCTTTATTTCACTGAAGGATACCCGGTTATCACGGGGGGGATGATTGTGAAAAAAATCCGCTATCTGCCGTGTCGCATCAGCGGGCCAGTTATGGCCGCCATGACTGTATAGCCGGTATTTAACTTCCACTCCGTTTTTTCCGCTCCATGTCTTCTCAAATCCACCCTCTTTGATAAAAGTTTCACTGTAGGCTGTGTCGATTTGATTCGCTATTTTCCATTCAATTACCGAACTGTGGGCGCTCAAAACGTCGGTATCACTTTGTGCGCCTACTCGCACTATCCAGTCGTCAGCGGCATGAAGATGCAGCAGACTGATAGGACCTTTTGCCGCGGGCTTACCGAAAATTACCGAAAGTCCAGCGACAGGAGCGATTGCGGAAAATTTACCCGGCAGATCATGAGCCAGACGGTATGTCATGTATCCACCCATCGAATGTCCCGTAACATAGATGCGCGAAGGTTCAATATGGTACTTTTCAGAAAATCCTTTGATCATTTTTTTGAAAAAGCCGAGATCGTCATTCGATCCCCTTATTCCCGGATATATCTCCCATATTCCGGCGATAGCATCAGGATACACCATAATATAATTGTAGCGGTCTGCGTATTCGTCAAAACCGCAATCGCGGAAACGGGCTCCGGTCATGCCCTTACCGTGCAGGGCAAAAACGAGAGAACATGGAATGCTTCCGTCGTACCCGGCCGGCAGATGCATTACACCGCTTCTTTTTTTCCCTTTATGCATCAGGTAAAACGATTGTCCGGACTGATCGATGATCAGTTTGGATTCCTTCAATTTTGTCATATCACCCTTCTGTGAGCATGCCGAACCTGTAAAAATCATAACCATTGCAAGAATCGTTATACATTTCATCGCTGTTTCCTTTTTGAATTTTTTTAATGAAGAATAAAATTAACATCGGGCCGGACAGTTCTCCGTGTTCCATTGTATGTATTCGGGGTTTGAGTTGCTTCGATAAATTAATGGAAATACACCATAACAAATTGCTGGTGAGATACGAGTAAAACATGACAGAATCTTCGCTAACTTTCAGCTCAACGGGTAAATGAATCATGCTGATGTATATCACACGTTACGATATGAATCTATCCATCCTATAGGATGGGTATTATTTTTTTATTCCGTTCGATACCGGTAAAGATTTTGCCGGTGCGATATCTGATTGAAACCGTGAAGCAGTAACAACGATAGAGGAGGGTTTGTCTGTTAATCGTAAAAAAAGTTTTCTGCAACATCGCAGTTTCTCATGCCGAATTTTGCAGTAATGCAATGGTATTACTTTGCAGCAGTTTTGTAATTTAATATCTCACCGAGCTCTTTTCCGAGGTTCTGAACGCCGTTTGCCGTAAGTGACAGGTTGTTGGCCCCCTCGGCGACAGATTGGGTGGTTTCATTTATCGATGTGACACTTTTGAGCACTTCTGAAATTGCCGAACGCTGTTCGGTAACGGCATTTTTTACCTGTTCCGCCGTTTTCATGACAGCACCTGTCGATGTGACGATATCGGCATTGAGTGAATTGTCTTCCCTTATTTTGTCAACAATTGTGTCGATCGATTTTCCCAGCATCGTGATCGAAGATATCATAGAGTTCATGATTCTTATGAACAACTTGATTTGATCGTTTGAATCGTTGAGTCCCGCGATGTTCTTCTGCATGAGAGAGCTGATGGATTTTACATTATCATTCGTCTGCTCGGCAAGTTTTGATACTTCGTCAGCGACAACGGCGAATCCTTTTCCGGCCTCACCAGCGCGCGCAGCCTCGATCGCAGCGTTAAGCGAAAGTAAATTGATCTGGTCTGAAATATTGTCGATCAGACCGACTGCGGCCTCAATTTCCTTTATATCCTTCGCCAGAGTTCCCACCGAAGAGGCCAGTGAGTTCAGTGTTCCACGAGTCTGTTCGCTTTCCCTGTTGAGGGTATTGCGAGCTTCGACGATACATTTCGCTTCCGCTTCCATTTGTGTAACGATTAATGAAAGAGACGACAGCTTGTCGAGAACCTCTTTAAGTGAACGGTTCTGTCCTTCTGACATCATGTGGACGCTTTCTGAATTCGATGTGATTTCCTCGATCGTTGCTGTAATCTCTTCGACCGATGATGCCTGATTGTGGGCGATTTCCGAGAACGAGGATATCTCCCCGGACATCGAATCGACAGATCCGGTCAGTTTTCCGGATACACTCTCAACAGTGTCGAGTATCTTTTGTATTCTCTCGTTTTCGATTCGCTGGTGTTTGATGAGCTCAAGGTTTTTTTCCTGCGACCGTCGGTTGATACTTATGAGAAGAAGAGAGGAAACGCCGGCGATGATCATGGCGATTGTGCTGTCCACCAGAAACTCAAAGACGGTTGTTGCGGAAATAGAACGCGGGCCCTGTTGAGAATAACAGAATATGACAAGTACCGTTTCGTTGAGTAAGAAATAAATAAGAAGGCCTTTGAACTTGTTGAGGAACAGAGGGGTCAGTGAAATCAGGGCAATGACGAAACCGAAGGTGTCGAATCGTTCCGCAAGCACCTCGGATGGATTCAGAAAGATGTCGATCCATACTGACGAAAAGAGGATGACGAAAAAAATATGGGCGGCGAAAAAGTAATGACCTCTTCTGAGAAGAACCAGTGATATAATAATGACAATTATACTGAACGACAGAACCACAGTCGTGAGGATGTTCAGGGATCGTGTTCTGACGATGCCGTCGACGATCATAACTGGCAATACGGAAGCCGCTATCAAAAATATAACAATCAGATACTTAACCCGTTCTCTGAATGCGTAATCCTTGTTCCAGTATTTTTCGAGAAAAAATTCGAAAAACTTTCGCATGGGGGCCTCCATGATCGGAATCAGTGCATTGTCGTTTCATGACAAGAGTGTGCAACAAGGCTCTAATACTCTATATTATATAAACAGACAATGCGTTTAATGACGGTATTCTTGCTTGTTTGTACCGGCCGTTACGTTTCGAGTATTTGTTCGGGAATCTCTGGTGATAAGCTAAGCAGCTCGAATTACTAAAATGTAGTTATTTACAAGATAATATAGTACGACCATATATTTTAAAATAACTGATAACCAATTTGGTACTGATCAAATAGTTAATGTGATTATATGAACTATCATTTATGATTTAGGTCAATTTGAAAAGCTTTTTATAATTGAGGGCTATATTTTTTGTATTGTGTCTTCATTCATGTTGCCTGGATATGGACAACTGCTGAAAGATCGAATTAGTTCAGGAGCGGTAAACTTCTCCCATACCCCCCCTGTGTCAAACGAATATACGTTTACTTCGTTTTCACAAAGACCATGTTTGAGATTGCTTGTACTTGAAAATTCAAAAAAATCTATAAATCCAACCCGTTTGTCTTTGAAATTAATCATTAGCAAATTAGAATTCGTTTTAGGACCATATTTCTTTTCAATATCTTCTACAGATGGTTTTTTGTCTCTACCGCCAAAATATTTCAGTACCCTATTTGAATTCAGCCACTCATGTATTTTTGTGAGATCACCTGGATTTGCAGCTTTTAAAATAATATCATTTTCTTCCATTGTTTTGTCCGTTAATATTCTTAAGCTCTTTGTTTAATAATATTATTATTGATTATGGTGCGAATAACGGCTCGATTAATATCATTGGATAGAATCTATAACCACCGCAAGCCGTTTATTTGGTGAGAAATCCCAATTTGTCCCATGATTATTATACATTTGAAAGCATGTTATATTGGCATCTTCTCTGTTGATATTATAGTCATTGGGGATAAGGACACATGAACAAAATGGAAATGTTATAATGATCAAACAAAATAAATATCTCATAGGTATGGGATCTCCAATGAAAAAATGATTGGTTAGCCACAATTAGATTGTTCATGTTGCGCCTAACGTACGAAAGTTGTGCAACGTTGCGGCGGCCGTATCGCCGCAAATTTACCGAGCGCCGTCACAAATGAAAGCTTCATAACCTCAGTTTGAAAATGGTGCGAGCGCCGAGCACCGCGCGCACCCTGAGCTTGTCGAAGGGGAGCACGGAGCGGAGCGTATAACTCTCAGTTGTCTGCCGTTGCGTTATTTTGTCCAGTTTTCGATTCGTAATCCTTTTACACGTTTAAATTCTTCAACATTATTTGTTATTAATATTCCACCATTTGATAAAACTGTTGAAGCTATTATATAGTCATTAGGCCCAATAATTGTACCTTTTGATTCAAGCATAGCCCTTATTTTTGAATACTGTACTGAACTGTTATCATCAAAATCTCTGATTTCAAATGGTTCCAAGAATTTAATTACCAGATCAATGTTCTTTTCTTTGTTTTGACTTTTTTCTGCACCGTAAAGCAATTCAGCCTTAACAATCGAAGGGATTTTTATCTGAATCGGATTTGTCTTCTTAATATTGTCCTTTACTTGAGGATATTTTCCATTGAGAAAATATACACATATATTGGTATCAAGATAATACATTAAAGTATCTCTCTTCTACTATCTTGAGTAAATGATTGTTTTTCAATCGTAAATGAAGTATCATTCATTGCACCAAATAGATCGAAAAAATCTGTTGGATACTCGTCAGTTATTGCATTCTTAATCTTTATACCTACCCATTTGGAAATGGAGAGGTGATCTTTTTTAGCAGCTTTCTCAACTTTTTGCAGAGTGTCATTATCGATGTATAATGAAATTTGTGGCATGATCTTCCTCCAATATGGGGTAAATATACAAATATTTAACAAATTGTCAAGTATATTTGCAAGTATATGTTGTAAATTTATTTCCTTTTCAGATTTCTGCATTAATTAGAGGTTTTGAAATGAGATCATCGAATCCTAATTACTTAATAGCGATAGATCGCAATGGCGTACAACGTACGAAGGTTTGCCGAAGTGCGCGAAGCGCATTTGACGAAGCGCTCCGAAGTGAGCGGTGAGCTTGGAACAAACCAAAACCCGAACCGCGAACGAGGAAAGCGCGAGTGCCGAGCACCGCGTACACCCTGAGCTTGTCGAAGGGGAGCACGGAGCGGAGCGCATAACTCTCAGTTGTCTGCTGTTATTTGCCGTGATTATACCCAGTTTTCAATTTTTAAATTCTTAACTTTTGAAAATTCCTTTAAATTATTTGAGACTAAGATTAAATTTAATGATATTGCTTGTGCAGCTTATAAATAATCCATAGATCCGATAGGTTGACCAATTTTTTCTAAGTCAGATCTAATAATTCCATATTCTTTGGCTGCTTTTGCATCATAATCCATCAGTTTAAATGGTAATAGGAATTCAATTAAAGCAATTCGGCTATTATCAGGATTAGTGCTTTTATTAATGCCATATTCGAGTTCCGAAACTGTAATTGATGAAATAGCAATATCATCTATTTCATAATTAGATAACCGTTTTAAAATTGAAATGGGTCTTTTATTGATAATATAAATACATATATTTGTATCCAGAAGGTACTACATTTGATATTTTCTCTTGATTCAATATCTGGTTGAATTCGATCAGACATGAAATTATCTGGAAACTTCTCCAGACTTTTTGAAAAATTATCCCACACCTTTTCTATTGGAATAAGAATGACCATATCATCAATTTTTTTAACAAATACTGATTCTGTTAAAAATCTATATTCTTTTGGTAATCTAACGGCCTGACTTCGACCAGTTGTAAATACTTTTGCTGTATTCATGATATTCGCCTTTCTTCATATGATAGGTATCATGATACATATCTGGTTTCAAAATTACAAGTCTTTTTTGGATTCAATGGAGAGATAAGATTGTTAAAATGTTAGGCAAATAATGGCGTACAACGTACGAGAGTTATGCGACGTTGCGGCGGCCGTATCGCCGCAATGTGCCGCAGGCCGAGCACCGCGCGCAACGCAGTGAGCAGGTCTTGTCAATGATCTTTCTCTTTTCTTTCGAACTCTTTATAGGTTAAATTCCAAGAATAACAATATTTCTTGCAAAATATAGTACAATAAGTAGATACTCGTGTTTTATTTTACTATTTCCTTATTAATAATTTGACAAAATCAATACTTGATATGTATTTGATATATGCTTGAGTAAACAACTATATGACAAGTGGTGGATTTTTATTTATGAAAACTACAAACAAGTCTTTATCAATGTATATTAATCTGTTTAAAATATTTACAGAAAACAACCGCAGATTTACCGCAGGACTGGACGGTCTGGGACTTACTGAATTCATCATTTTATATCATCTTAGCAATGCTGAAGATAAGAAAATGAGAAGAATTGATCTTGCAGAAACTATCGGACTTACAGCATCTGGAGTAACCAGAATACTATCTCCTATGGAAAAAATTGGTCTGATTTCAAAAGAAACTGCAGCAAGAGATGCCAGGGTCAGTTTTGTAAAAATCACTTCCAATGGAGAAAGAAATCTGGAAGAATCCTATGACAGGGCACAGAATCTGGCGGAAAAAATATTTCCACTCAAAAAATTAGATAAGCTGAAAGGTTTATCAGATCTTCTAGATGAATTAACCGAATTAAATATATAATTTTTATATATCTTGCCATGGATAGAGTCATTTTTTGAAATATGCCTCTTTCATATGGTCTTTATGAAGAATTCTATTATTAAGCTTTATGTATTCCGTAATTCTAGTATGAACATTGAACGGCGTACATGGAAGTACGCCTTCAAACCTAATTAAATCCACTTTCGCACAACGTACGAGAGTTGACGACGTTGCGGCAGCCGTATCGCCGCAATGTGCCGAAGGCCGAGCACCGCGCGGAGCCCCGCGAGCACGGAGCGGAGCGTCAACTCTCAGTTATGCGACGTGTATCACATAATAAGTTCATGAGCTGTTATCGGTTCAATAGATTGATATATATTCTGATGAATCCTTTTCTCATTTCTTATATCTATATTCGCTTGCAAATTTATGAAGAATCTCTCAGAAGTTCCGAAATATTTAGCAAGCCTCAAACCTGTTTCAACGCTGATTCTTCTATGTCCATTTATTATTTCTAGTATTCTTGATGTTGGAACATGAATATCTTTTGCAAGTCTGTATGCTGTAATATTATATGGTTTAATAAATTCTTCGTTTAGGATTTCACCAATAGATGGTGTGTTTAATTTAACTTCCATTGTCCTACCTTAATGATAATCAATTATTTTAACATCATTAGCTTTTCCAGAAACAAATTGAAAAATTATACGCCATTGATCATTGATTCTTATTGACCAATAATTCTTCAAGTTTCCTTTGAGCTTTTCAAGATTATTTGATATAGGGACTCGTAAATCGTTTTCAGATTCTGCAGAATCAATCATCATAAGTTTAACAAGAGCTCTATTCTGAATATCAATAGGCAATTTCTTTGACTTAATCTGATTATAAATCAATTCTGTTTCTTTGTCGCCAAATGACTCAATCATTTAATAATATTATCAATAACACTATATCTGTCAAGCGAATATAATATAAGAATTTTATTTTTGAACACTGATTTTTTGTGACAATAATAGACATTTTGTTTAAAACAAAGATGATGAGCCTACCCCGATTTAGTAGACACGACGTTAAGCCATTATTAAAATGGTAAGCGGAGGTCGCAATGAAATCAAGAAGAAAATACGATGAACAGTTCAAGAAAGATGCG
>JAEWVL010000413.1 GCA_023396665.1 Spirochaetota bacterium | reverse complement strand
CACTCCCTGTCAAAATCCTTGATTGAGTTGATTGCAGAACGCAGTGATTTTTTTGCCATAATATGTCCCCGTACACATGTTTTTGAAAATTTTAAACACTGACTCAATTCATCGAGAGATGTTTTGTCCGTAGCCGGTATCAGTCCAATACTGTCTTTTGACTGACCTGTCCTGAAACATACATCTCCTCTTAGAGTATCGGCACAAAGTCTCTTTTACAAAAAAACGGCTTTTGTGCACAAAATGCTGGTCTCAAATTTGTCTTGATATTAATACCAATCTGCATATGTAATGCATAATTAGCTGATTTTACCCCTGTTTTACCTAAAGGGCGCCTGATAATGTACTCCATATTACATGTAGACAACAGCGGTTTTTTCTCAAAAATAGTGCAGGAGTGCATCGCCTCAAGCCAGATGAACGTCCTGTGCGCAAATGATATCGATGCAGCCTTCCGTATTTTATCACAGCAGAACATAGATCTCATCATAACCGGAATGGAGCTTCGCGGAGGAGGGGGCGAGTTTTTCATCAAACAACTCAATTCCTCGGATTTCAGGGACATACCTGTCATCGTTCTCACTTCAAACGACACAATGCAGGTACGCACCACGATGTTCGGTCTGGGCGTGGTTGATTTTATACCCAAGGACAGATCATTCAGAAAAAAACTGAACATTTTTCTCAATAAGATTGTCGAGAAAGATACGGCCGCTAATTTTCTTAAAGAGATACGAATTGCCGTTCTTGATGATTCAAAGATTCAGATTAATGTAATCAGAAACATCTTCACTCTCAATAAGATCAACAACGCGGATTTTTATGATACTCCGCAGGATCTGCTCTCTTCAGACAAGCGTTATGAAGTCTATTTTCTCGACCTTATTTTACCTGAGATATCCGGTGAACAGGTTATTCTTCAACTGCGGGAACGCTATCCCGACAGTGTCATTATCGCTATTTCCGGAATCGATAATTATAAGGTTGTTTCAAACGTCCTGCTTTCGGGAGCGGACGATTACATGCTTAAACCCTTCAATGACTCTATTTTCATGGCCCGCCTGATATCGAACGTTCGGCATTATATGCTGGTACAGGAGCTTAATAAAACGACGCAGGAGCTGAAACTGAGCAGCATTAGCGATCATCTGACACAAACCTGTAATCAGCACCACATTTTCGAATGCCTCGAAAATGCCGTGTCAGAAGCGAATCAGAATAATTCACTGTTTTCTCTCGTTTATGTCGGCATTGATAATTTTGAAATGATAAACGAACGCTTCAGTCACGCGACGGGCGATCTTGTACTGAAAAAAACAGCGGAGGTTTTAAAACAGCTATACCCCGAGCCCTCTCTCATCGGACGCTATGGCGGTGTTGAATTTCTTTTGATCATGCCGGGAAAAGCGCTCCCTGAGGCCTTGTATTTTGCCGAGAAAATCAGGGCCAGAGTAAACCGGATCAGAATTAAAAATATCAATCTCTCTGTCAGCGCCGGAGTCTGCGAACACGAGGGTGAGAGCGCTCATGAGCTGCTTCGCAAGGCCGACGAGCTGCTCTTTCATGCTCGCAAATCGGGAAAAAATTGCGTGAAAGGTGAATTCGACTGGAGCAGGTGGTAGCTATCTTTTTTGCCTGCCCATCGAAGTCAATGCCGATATCACCGTGTCGTACGAGTTTTTCGCATTCCAGAAAAGATATCCCCTGCAATCCGCTTCTATCGCAGCTCGCACCTGCTCATGAATATATGTTTCATTGTAATTTGAAACCCGCCATCCGAATGCCTGTAACCACGGACGCACGATCGTGTTAATTTTTGCTAGTTCACTGACCCTGATGCAACCGTGGTAGATGAAATAGTACGGTTCGTCACCAGGTTTTTTTATTCCTCTGAAACCATCGTTGAAATGCGATGGATACAGCATGGGGGATATCACATCGCAGTGTTTGGCAAGCAGTTCAATCTGCTGTCCCGTACTTTCTATATCTCCCTCGAATCCCCAGGCGACAACACCGAATATATCTATTGAGAAATTGGCATGAACTCCATGCAGCGAGGCATGCGCCCTTTCCAGAAAACGGGCGATAGTCTCCTGCCGTGAAAGACGTCCGAAATCGTAGGCATACAGCGCATCGCCGCGATCACCCTCCGTCGGAAAACGAACATAATCGAACTGAACCTCATCCACTCCGAGAGAGGCAATCTCGCAGGCGAGATCAATGGTATAGTCCTGTACCTCTTTATTGGTCGGATCTAGCCACAACTCGTGTCCCGTTCTGTTCCAAACCCCTCCTCGTGAAGACTGAATACCCCACTGTGGACGCTCCTTGAGCGCCAGATCGTCTCTGAAACAGGCAATTCTCGCAATCACATAGATATCGTTCTCTCTCAGAAATCGTATCAATGCTTTCATATTGTCTACACTACGGTATCGATCGGTATTCATCTCCCGCACAGATTTCAGAGAACTTCTGTAACAAATGGTGCCTGGGATATCCTTCACATCAAAGACAATCGAATTGATGCCCGCCTTTTTGAAACGAATAATGTCATTAAGGACCTGCTTTCTGCCTATAGCATCACCGGTGTAGTAGAGCGCACGAACTGTGGGGATCTGAGGACGTGTGTCACGAACAAGTGGCCGAACGAGCGGTGAATAGCCGTTCGGCACGATGTAGGTCTTTCCCCGTAGAAGTGTTTCGTCTTTTATGAAATTGATTGCGCTGAAATCACGCGTAAACTCATTCAGGTGAAGGTAACTGGTCGTATCTATCAGACTGACAGCGGCATCACGAAGCCTTTCGTTTTTTTGGGGGCGATAAAACAGAAAATGTCCCGTATGACGAAATTCATCCCTGCCCTTGTACGGCATTGCGAGTATTATTTTTGGACTATATTCTGGAATCAAACGCTCTTCATGCAGAAGAAATCGCGAGCGGAAAATATCACACAGAAGCGGAATTTGTGAACGGTACATCCACAGGCTCAGGGCAAATGCGGCACAACATGTGATAATAAAAAACAAGCTGATTCGTATTTTTTTATCACCGCTAATTCGCTTCATATCCACCCCTCTAAAGCCTTCATTCTGACCGGCGGGCTTTAGTCAAAAAAAACCTTGCAGGAAACACCTGTGCTAATAGAACTATCGCCCGATGGATAAAATCACTGTAATTATTCCGGTATACAATCGGGCTGCAACACTCGCACGAGCCATTGAGTCGGTGCTCATACAGAATGATCCCCTGTTTGAGTGTATCGTAATCGATGACGGCTCAAACGACAATTCCGCATCCATCGCTCGAAGTTATCCACGCATTCGTCTCATTCAGACCGAAAACAGGGGCGTCAGCGCAGCACGAAATACCGGAATACAGGCATCGGAAGGAACATACATCGCCTTTCTCGATTCCGACGATCAATGGCTTCCCGGAAAACTCGACCGTGACAGAGAATATCTTCAACAGGAAAACTCCTGCCGTATCTTTCAGTCAAATGAAATATGGGTACGAAACGGTATTCGTGTCAACAGCATGACGAAACACGCGAAAAAAACGGGGGATATTTTTAAGGAAAGCCTGTTTATGTGTATGGTCAGCCCTTCATCGCTCGTCGCCCATCATTCAATCTTCGAACAATACGGTTACTTTGATGAAAATCTTCCGGTTTGCGAAGATTATGATCTATGGCTGCGTATCGGTCTTTACGAGCCCTTTGGTTTAATCGAGACTCCCGCCATCATCAAGTACGGTGGGCATGAGGATCAGCTCTCAAGAAGCCGCTGGGGAATGGATCGTTTCAGACTCTATTCGCTGCTGAAACTCTATAACGGGTTGATGTTGCAACATAGCAAAACAGAACAACTCAAACAGGTGATCGAAGAGATAAGAAGAAAAATGGTGGTTCTGCAAAAAGGGGCGCAAAAAAGGGATAACAAGCCGCTGCTGAAAACACTTCTTGCGATCGAAGCACAAATCAGCGAATGTGCCATGTGTACAGATTTTTCATCCCTTCTGCAATAACGAGATTGCCTGTTGCCGTGCAGCGCATTGCGCCTTCACCCGGAAAATCGAGAAGTGCGAGAGGAACGGGCGTTTCTCCCGCAGAAAAAATCCGCAGCGTCGCAATATCGTCCTGTTTGATATAACTTGCGAAAACAAAGCTTCCCGACCTTACAATCGTTGCAAGACCCGGCTGCTGCATGGCGATTGGGCTGCGAGATACGACTTGCCCTTTCGTTGAAATTGAAAGCAATTCATCTCCGTTGAGAAAATAACATTCTCCAGTATCTTCAATGAAGGCGGCACTGCGTGTCATATGGTGGTTTTTCAGCTCAACATGCCTGCTTTCACCACTCACACAGTCAATAATCATTAGTCCGTCTTTTTTTTCATCGCCGTAGTGAACAGCCGCGTAAAGCGCATTTTGACTGAGTACTGCGGTTTTAACAATTGTCTTTTCAGGCGCGGCAAGCGTATGGGCAATACGTCCCGTGCTGTTTACTATATAAATGTCGGAACTCGCAAATCCGGCTATCAGCCAGTCGTTTTCTGAGAAGGAAAGTGCGGTACAGAATCTTCCGTTTAGCACCGTTGAATCTATCATCTTTCCGTTTTTATCGAGCAGATAAAGTGTTCCCATGTCAGCAACCTGCAAGACGACAAGAGAGCCGTTCGGAGAAACGAGAGGATATTGCGGTGACTGGACAAGCCAGAACCGGGCACCTTCGGCATTGTAAAACGAAATTTCGTTGCCGGTTTTACTATACGTACAATAATGCGAGCCTTTTGAAGAAAAGGCGTAGAGGGTAGAGCCGTCATTTACAAAGGAGCGTATGATCGATCCGTTTCCATCAAGAA